>JAGFJL010000152.1 GCA_024102725.1 Nitrococcus mobilis | reverse complement strand
GTGGCCTGCGACATCAACCCCGCCATGCTCACCCTGGGACGGGACCGCCTGACCGATGCCGGTATCGTCGGCAATATAGGCTATGTGATTGCTGACGCAGAGCGGCTACCGTTCCCTGACCAAAGCTTCGAGCGGGTCACCATTGGCTTTGGCTTGCGCAACTTCACGCATAAGGAGCGCGCCCTGGAGGCCATACGGCACGTGCTGCGGCCGGCGGGTCGAGTCATCATATTAGAGTTTTCATCGCTCTATGTACGGCCGCTGCGACCGCTCTACGATCTCTACTCCTTGCGCTTTTTGCCTCTGTTGGGACGGCTCGTCGCCCGCGATCAGGACAGCTACCGCTATCTTGCCGAATCCATCCGCCGGCACCCCGACCAACAGACCCTCAAGGCTATGATGGAGACGGCGGGGTTCGAGGACTGCGAGTATGTCAATCTCTGTGGCGGCTTGGTCGCCGTGCATCGCGGACACGTATATTAGGCTGTTACGCCATGGCATTCACAGCGCTGGCCCAACCCGTCCGAGAAACCCTGCTGCACGTGATCGAGGCAGCCGTTAATCGTCTGCTGGCCGCGGATCCGGCCTCACCGCGGCGGCTTAGGGAGCTCGCAGGCTACCGTTTAGGTGTGGAGCTCACCGACCTCGAGCTCAATTTTCTCCTCTTGTTCAGCGAGACAGGGCTTCGGTTCGTCCCGCCGACATCGGTTAGCGACGCTCCCGCGCCGGCGGCTCGGATACGTGGCAGCTTCCTCGGTCTGCTCGGGCCGGCTATCTCGGCCGATCGCCGCGGTACCCAAGTCGAATTCTCAGGCGACGTTGGGGTTGCAGAAGACGCTCGCCGACTGTTCACCGATCTCGAGGTGGATTGGGAGGAACAGCTCGCTCAGCTCACCGGTGACATCGTGGCGCATCAGCTGGGCCAAGCAATAAGGGGTTCCACGACCTGGCTGCGCCGCTCGGGCAAGTCGGTGCTGCAAACGCTCGGCGAATACTTCACCGAGGAGCGTCGGGACTTACCCGCCGCCGCCGAGGTGAGTATCTTCCTCACTGAGGTGGATTGTTTGCATCGAGATGTAGAGCAGCTCGCCGCACGCGTACGGCGGCTGCAACAGAGTCTCGATTGCGGGGCGGGGCGGTGAGCATTCGACCCGGGCAATTATTGCGCCTCATCCATATCAATTTCATCCTCATCAAGCACGGGCTGGATGAGGTCATACTGGCCACCCACCTATTCCGTCCACTGCGTGTGTTCGGCTATCTGATGCCCTGGCGCTGGATCCCGCGGCAACGCCGGCCTAGAAGCCAGCGCATCCGCATGACCCTGGAGGACCTTGGGCCCATCTTCGTCAAATTCGGCCAGATACTCTCCACCCGCCGCGACCTGCTGCCACAGGATATCGCCCAGGAGCTCTCTTACCTCCAGGACCGCGTGCCGTCCTTTCCCGGCGAGGTCGCGCGCAGCATCATTGAGCACGCCTATAATCAGCCGCTGGACGCGGTGTTCGATGAGTTCGAAGCTGAACCGCTGGCCTCCGCCTCTATCGCACAGGTCCACGCCGCCCGGCTAAAGGATGGCCGCGAGGTGGTGGTGAAGGTCGTACGTCCCGGCATTGAACGAGTGATCAGCCGCGATCTGCAGCTGCTCTACACGATTGGCGCGCTCGCTCAGCGTTATTGGCCGCAGGGGTATCGGCTGCGTCCGGTAGAAGTGATCCATGAATTCGATAAAACGATTCACGACGAATTGGATCTCATGCGCGAGGCGGCCAATGCCTCCCAGCTACGCCGCAACTTCAAAGATTCGAGCCTCATCTACGTACCCGATATCTATTGGCCCGGCACCCGCACCAACGTCATGGTCATGGAGCGCATCCGGGGCATTCCCATCAGCGACATCGATCAACTAAAAGCCAACGGCATCAACCTCAAAGCACTGGCCGAACGCGGCGTGGAAATTTTCTTCACACAAGTTTTCCGGGACAGCTTCTTCCATGCCGATATGCACCCCGGAAATGTCTTCATCGATCCCAACCATACCGAGGAACCGATGTACCTCGCCGTGGATTTCGGCATCATCGGTACGCTCAATCCCGTTGACCACCGCTATCTGGCAGAGAATTTCCTAGCTTTCTTCAACCGCAACTACCGCCGCGTGGCCGAACTGCACATAGAGTCCGGTTGGGTTCCCGCCGGCACGCGCGTGGACGAGTTCGAAGCGGCGATACGCACCGTCTGCGAGCCCATATTTCAGCGTCCGCTCGGCGAGATCTCATTTGGGTCGCTGCTGCTCAGGCTCTTTCAGACCGGCCGCCGCTTCAACATGGAGATTCAGCCACAACTGATCCTGCTGCAGAAGACTTTGTTGAATATCGAAGGCATGGGCCGGCAGCTCTACCCGGAACTCGACCTATGGACTACGGCCAAGCCCTACATGGAGCGTTGGATGCGCGAGCAGCTTGGCATCCAGGCACTGCTGCGCAATATTCGCCATGAGCTACCGAGCTGGGGTCGGGAGCTACCGACCCTGCCCGGGCGGCTTGCGCAGGCGATGGAGCAAATCGCCGATGGAAGGCGCCAAATCGATGGCCTGGAGCGCGAGATTCACGCCATGCGCCTGGTGCTCAAGACCAGCAATCGGCGAACCTTCGCCGCCATCCTCGGTGCGGCTCTCGTGGTCTCGGCATTCCTCACCATTGCCTTGGACGGCTACACGCCGACCATGGCGGCGGGCGCGCCGCTGCTAAGCTGGATCCTCGGTGGCCTTGGCACAGCGATCTGGCTCGTCGCCTGGCGTGGGAGTTAGCCGCAGCCCCTCTGACCACTCCATGCCCATCGGAGACGAACGTTTGCGCAATACAAGACCCGCGCGCAAGCGGGTCAGGCTGGGCTGCTGACCTTTCAGCGATATTGCAAATGCTCGATCGGGCGCTGCAGCGGCGCTTCCACCTCCCTCGCCGCACGCTCACCCAGCAGCAAGGCGATGAGATTCAGTGCAAAATCAAGCGCCGTGCCCGGACCGCGCGAGGTCACCACGCGGCCATCCACCACGACAGCCGTCATTTCGCAATTCACGCCTTCGGCCTGATCCAGATACCCCGGGAAGCTGGTGGCGCGCCGCCCCGCCAATAGGCCAGCCGCCGCCAGCACCTTCGGCGCGGCACAGATAGCCGCAATATAACGTCCGGTATCCGCCTGCCGTCGCAACAGCCGGCCAAGACGTGCGTCGGCCTCCAACCGCGCTGCACCGCCAGCTCCCCCCGGCAGCACGATCATGTCGAAGTCCTGCTCGAGCACTGCATCGAGCGTCACATCCGGGACCAAGACGACTCCCCGGCTCGCCTTCACCGCACCCTCGGCCAGGCCAGCAACCACAACGTCGATACCCGCCCGGCGCAGCAGATCGATCACCGTCACCGCCTCGAGCTCTTCACAGCCCTCGGCCAGCGGCACAAGGACATGGGCCATATCTTTTAGCTACCTCCCCGTTGCCGCACCAATGGCTTGGCGGGTGCGTCGCCCTATTGGCTGCTTGAGTAGCGCGCCGCGCCGGCGCGGCTTGGCCGGCACTGGCCGCCGCACCATGCTAACCCGCGTGGCGTTTCAGAATGGTCAATCCTTTGAGCAGATTCAAGGCCTCCGATAGCGCATAATCTTGGCTGGCGAGGTTTTTCTCGTCCGAGGGAGTGCCCGTATCCTGCTTTGACTTGGTATTCTGCCCGTTAAGCAAGTGGCGGCTGAGATCCGCCTCGGTCAGCATGCCCACGCCGCTATCGCTCGCTTTAGTAACCTTGAGGTGGGCCAAGACAACATCGGGCACGATGCCTTCGGCCTGGATGGAGCGCCCGCTAGGCGTATAATAGCGCGCCGTAGTAAGCTTGATGGCGGCGCCATCGCGTAGCGGCAGAATGGTCTGTACCGAGCCTTTGCCGAAAGTCTTGCTGCCCATGATCACCGCACGCTTGTGGTCCTGTAGCGCACCAGCGACGATCTCTGAGGCGGAGGCCGAACCACCATTGACCAACACGACCATGGGTGCGCCGGCTATGAAATCATTCGGAGTGGCGCTGAAACTCATATCGGCACTGTCGATGCGCCCCTTCGTATAAACGATCTTCCCCTTGGTGAGAAAACCGTCAGCGACCTCCACTGCCGCATTGAGAACGCCACCAGGATTATTGCGCAGATCCAGCACCAGCCCTTGCAACTTGCCGCCGCTCTGCCGCTTCAAATCATCGAGCGCAGCGAGTACGTCTTCACCAGTATGGGACTGAAATTGGGTAATGCGCAAATAGGCAAAGCCGGGTTCCAATATCCGAGATTTGACACTATCGACTTTGATTACGGCACGCTTGATCGTCACGTCGAACGGTTTGTTCTCGCTCTCCCGAACCACTGTCAGCTTGATGATCGTCCCCGGTTTGCCACGCATCACGCTCACCGCATCGCCCAACGTCATCCCTTTCACCGGTTTACCGTCGATGCGGATGATCAGGTCACCGGCTTGGATACCCGCCCGCGCGGCCGGCGTGTCATCGATGGGAGCGACCACCTTGACAAAGCCATTCTCCATCCCAACCTCGATGCCAAGCCCACCGAATTCACCCTGCGTCCCCACTTGCAGCTCTTGATATTCTTTTTTGTCCAGATAAGCTGAGTGCGGGTCCAGGCCCGAGAGCATGCCCCGGACCGCATTCTCCAACAATGTTTCATCCCGCACCGACTCGACGTAATCCTGCTTGACACGAACCAACACCTCGGTGAAGGTGCGCAGCTCACCCAGCGGCAGTTCCGCTTGCGGGGCCCGCTGAGCGCACGCGCTCTGGCCGAATGTGACAAAAAAGCCGAGCACAGCGCCGACGCACAGCGCATACAGGAACTTGGTGACTCGCATATCCACTCTCTGTAGACCTCTATCGCAACGCTGGCAACAGCTCGCCACAGCTCAACTATGCCGTTCTACGGGCCGCAGCCAAGCCAGCGGATTTTCGGGTTTGCCGCGCACGCGCACTTCGAAATAAAGCCCCGCACGGCTCTCTCCACCGCTGACGCCCACCGTGGCAATTACCTCTTCGGCCTCGACCCAATCGCCGATCCCTTTGTATAAGGATTGATTGTGGCCGTACAGAGTCATATAACCACGGCCGTGATCAATGATTAGCAGGAGTCCAAGGCCACGCAACCAATCGGCGAAGACCACCCGCCCGCCCGCAACAGCGTGCACGGCGCTGCCCTCCGCCGCAGCAATAAACACACCCTGCCAAAACACCCCAACATCGCGCTCGGCACCATAACGAGCGGCCAGCTTGCCCGTCAGGGGCCAAGCCAGCTGCCCTTTGCGGACTCGAAACGGCCGCTCACTCGTGTCAGCGACGGAAATGTCGGCCAGTGTACGCAAACGCTGCACTAATTTCGTCAACTCCGTCGCGTCGGCCTGCAAACGCTGCAATCGTTGCCCTTGATCCGCCATATGCCGGAGCAGCTGCCGCAGCAACACAGCCCGTTGCTGGCGATCCCGCTGCAAATCCTTTTGCCGTAAGATACGCTGTCGCTTGAGCTCTCCCAGTTGCGCGAGTTCGACCTGCAACTTCTGCTCGAGCGAGTTCATCGATTGCAACACCTGCATGGCCTCCTTGATATGTCGGCTGCGCGCCTGGCGGAAGTATTCATAGTAGATCCGCACCCGTTCCAGGCGGTTCGGGTCTTCCTGGTTCAGGATAAGACGCAAATACTGATCACGGCCAAGCGCATAGGCCGTGACGATCTCCCGCGCCAAATACGCGCGCTGCTGCGCAAGCCGCCCGGAGTTGCGCTCATAGCGAGCCCGCAGCTTGGCGATGCGGCGCCGATGTGCCTGAACAGCGGCCTCTAACTCATGCACGCCGGCAGCCGCTCCGCCGATGTCCTCGTCGAGACGCCGCAACTGCCGCGTGAGGCTGTCCTCACGACGCTGCTCACCGCGCAGCTCGGCACGGATCCCGGCAATCTCCGCACGCAACTTCTCAAGCCGTTCGACTTTGCTATGATACCCTTCGCCGGCGGTGGTATCCGTGAACAGAAGCAAGGCCAGCATGGCCGCTATCAAACCGGCCCACGTTCGCATGCAATACGCTCTCTGCTCAGACACCCTTGACAGTACATTTCATCGCCGGCTGACGACAGTATAATGTTCAGTTTAACAAGCCCCGTGGAACAGCCGAAACAACTCGGCCGGCACAAGTACATCGAGCTACGGGTAAGACTGTCTGCACGAGTGGTTTGCACGTGCGATGACCGGTGACTGTCCTTTAAGCATTAACGAGCCCAACGATCGCCTATGGAGCACTTGTTTGAATTTATCGGCAACCACTGGGCGCTTTCTACCGCGCTCGTGGTGATCACGATAGCCATTATCGCCAACGAGGTGCTTCTGCTGCTCCAGGCGGGCCACGCGTTGGAGCCGGAACAAGCCACTCAATTGTATAACCGCGATGACGCCGTATTCGTCGACCTGCGGAGTGAAAACGCCTACTTGACGGCCCACCTGCCAGGCGCTGTAAATTTGCCGCTCGCCCACCTGGAGCAGCAAACGGAAAAACTCAAACAATACGCCGGACGCCCTGTGATTCTCTACGACGAGTCCGGTTATCAGGCCCGCAAAGCCGGCTCGAAGCTCAAAAAGCTGGGCATGGAAAACGTATATCAACTAAGAGGCGGCCTCGACGCTTGGCGAGGCGCTGGATTACCTACGAAGAGCAAGTAGGACTTGCTGGTGGCAATGGGGAAGGGAGTGTAGCAAAACATGGCTGAAGCAGATGCCAACACCCAATCAGGCGAAGCCCAGCAACAGTTCATCATTCAAAAAGTGTATCTTAAGGATGCCTCGCTAGAGATACCCAACGCTCCGCAAATCTTTCGTTCGGAATGGCGCCCGCAAGTTAACGTCGAGTTGAATACCGAGCACGGGACGCTCGATGAAAGCGCTTATGAAGTGGTCGTCACTGTCACGGTAACCACCAAACTCGATGGTAAGACGGCTTATCTCTGCGAGGTTCATCTGGCTGGAATTTTCACTATCGGGGGATTCGACGCCCGGACGCTGGATGGTCTGCTCGGCAGCTATTGCCCCACGATTCTATTTCCCTATGCGCGCGAGGCCATATCCGATCTCTCCAATCGAGCCGGTTTCCCAGGCATAGTCCTGGCACCGGTGAACTTCGACGTCCTCTACGCCCAAAAGCAAGCCGGGCAGCAGCAACGCCAGGCGATCGAACCCCAGTAGCGCGGCTCATGCAGCATTCCGATGTGATCAGTGTCGTCGGTGCGGGCTCTTGGGGAACCGCTCTCGCACTGGTTCTCGCGCGCAACGGTTACCGCGTTTATCTCTGGGGCCACAACCCCGAGCATGTAGAACGCCTGTCCCGGGAGCGCATCAACCCCCGCTACCTCCCGGATGCCCCGTTTCCAGCCGAGCTACAGCCCGTCGCCGAGCTGGAAGTCGCGCTGCGTGACGTGCGGGAGGTGCTGGTGGTGGTCCCCAGTGCCGTATTCAGCCGAGTGCTCGAACAAATGGCACCGCTGCTTGCCAAGCAAGCCCGAATCACCTGGGCAACCAAGGGACTCGATGCCGACACGGGGGATCCCTTGCATTGCACGGCCGAGCGCCTCTTGCCGGGGCACGCCCTAGCCGTGCTCTCGGGTCCGAGCTTCGCGCGTGAAGTGGCTCAGGGGCTACCGACGGCCGTCACGCTAGCCTCCCGAGACGCGGCATTCGCCCAAGGGCTTGCCAGCGCTTTTCATAACGAGAGCTTCCGTGTCTATACCAGCAATGACGTGCTCGGGGTGGAACTCGGGGGTGCGGTGAAGAACGTGCTGGCCATCGCCACGGGGATTGCCGACGGACTCGGCATGGGCGCCAATGCCCGGGCAGGTCTCATCACACGCGGCCTTGCCGAGCTGCGCCGCCTTGGCCAGGCGATGCAGGCACGCTCAGAGACGTTCATGGGGCTCTCCGGCGTAGGGGACCTCATCCTTACCTGCACCGACAATCAGTCCCGCAATCGCCGGATGGGCCTCGCCCTAGGCCGGGGCATACCGGTCGCGCAGGCTTTGCGGCAAATCGGCCAAACCGTGGAGGGTCTGCAAACCACTAAGGATGTGCACCGCTTGGCAAGGCGAGTGGGCGTCGAGATGCCCATCTGCGAGCAGGTTCATCTGGTCCTGTCACAGCACCTTACCGCAAAGGCGGCCGCCGCCAATCTGATGCACCGAGAGCGCAAATCAGAGCTGGATTGAAGACAATGTGCGTTTTTTTGATCCGGGGGCAATGGCTAGCGGAGCTTGCTACAGCGGCTCCTGCATTCCGGCAAAGCCGAACTGCCGCCAGGCCTCGAAAACAGCAACGGCGACGGCATTGGAGAGATTGAGGCTGCGGTTCCCAGGCACCATCGGCAGACGCAACACGGTCTTTGGATCGAACGCCTCGAGCAGGTTCTGCGGCAGACCCCGGCTCTCCGAACCAAACAATAAAGCGTCACCGGGCTGAAAACGAACCGCGTGAAAGAGACGCCGAGCGCCGGCGGCAAAGGCAAATATCCGCATCGGCTGCACCGCGCGGCAGAAGGGCGCGTAGCCGGCATGCTCTTCTACCCGAGCGTATTCCCGATAATCCAGCCCCGCACGACGCAGCCGACGATCGTCCATATAGAAACCGAGCGGGTGAATCAAATGCAGCCGCACACCGGTATTGGCACAAAGCCGGATCACGTTGCCCGTATTGGCGGGAATCTCCGGCTCGAACAGAACGACCTCCAGCAAGGAGGCGTTTCCAACGGAAAGCTTGCGTTCCATCATACTCGTTGTCTAGACCAGCCGCCGGCGAGCGCGCCGGCAATTAGATGAGCGGTACGTAGCGGTTCCGGGATCCGGCTGTGCAGCCCAAAACGCTTGAGCAAGGCCTGCGCCTGTGCCAACGTCAGACCCACGCGTTGGACATGAACCGCAACCAGTGGCTCCATGGGTCCAAGCCGTTCGATGAGTTGCCATTTCCGCCGCCCGCCGGGCACCCGATGCAACAAGGCTTCCCGGATAGCCGGCCAATCCGGCCTGTGTCGAGCCACGACCAACACCGGGAGCGAGAGCGATTCGGACAACTGCCGCACATCGATCACATTAAAGCCCGCCAACGCCACCCCTTGCAGCAGAATGCACTGCAGCTGAGGCGCAAAGCGCGATTCCCGCACCATCCGCACCAGCTCCCGCGTGGCGTTGGCACCGTCGCGACGAACCCGCCCAGATAAGACCCCCTCCAACCGAGCTCCGCTGAAAACAGCGCCCACAACGGCCACATCGCCGCGATGCTCACTCACGAACGGGGCGTCGTCAAAACCGACCACGTGCGATAGCTGGCCCGGCATCTGGGGCCACCTCGGCAATAGGGCTCATAGCGCGAATCCCTTTCTGCGGCAAGCCCCCACCCTAGTGGCGGCTGCCTCATACTAGGCGACCGGATCAGCGGCTGCATCCCCACGGGCAACGGGCCGGGCTGGGTCTCTTATCCACTCGCTCCAGGAACCGGGGTAGAGCCGCATCCCGGGCCACTCGGCATGCTCCAATGCCAAGATGTGATGACAAGCCGTGACACCCGAGCCGCACATCGCGACCAACCCGGCGGCACCGTCGGTTGGCAACAGCTCGCTCCAGGCCACCCGCAACGAGTGCGGATCGAGGAAACGGCCATCCGAGCCTAAATTGGCAGGGAACGGTCGATTGTAAGCTCCGGGGACATGCCCGGCGACCGGATCGATGGGCTCCACATCGCCCCGAAACCGCTCGACGACCCGAGCATCGATAATCCGATAGCGTGTGCGCTCACGGGCGAGAGTGTCGGTGTCGATCGTCGGCATCGCCCCGGCTCGGCCTTGGAAATCGGCCGACCGGCGCAGCGGCCGAGCACGGCTGATCGGATAACCCAGCGCCTGCCAGGCGAGGAAGCCGCCGTTGAGCACTGCCACGGCGTCATGGCCCAACCAGCGCAATAACCACCACAGCCGGGCAGCAATGGCACCGGGACCGGCATCGTAGGCCACCACCTGGCTGGCATTGCCGATCCCTTGGCACGCGAGCCAATGCATGAAGGCGCTGACATCCGGAAGCGGATGGCGCCCGCTGTGCGCCGTGGTGGGGCCGGATAGATCCTCCTCGAGGTGCGCGTAGTGCGCGCCTGGAATGTGCGCCATCGCATAGGCGCGACGGCCGGCTTCCCCGTCGGTCAAATCGAAACGGCAGTCAATAACGGACCACGCCGGATCGGCGAGATGCTTCGCCAAGGCACTGACCGGAATCAGTGTGTTCCAGACCATATTGCGCTCCCTTTGCGGCCGGACCCGGCAACAAGCGCGGCGGCACGCAACTCGATACGGCCGTCACCCGGCCGGCAGTTGAGAGATCGCGAGCCCATGCTTGCTTCCACCATCCGCAACGCACCCAAGGTCTATCAAACACTGAGTTGCAGCTCTTTGATTTTTCTGGTCAACGTATTGCGGCCCCAGCCAAGCAAACGCGCGGCATCCTGGCGGCGACCGCCGGTGCGCCGCAGCGCAGCCTGAATGAGCACGCGCTCGAGCCTTGGCAGGGCGTCGGCCAGCGCACCGGGGGCCATCTCGCTGGCGCGTTGCTCGGCCCAGCAGGCCAGCAGAGTCTCCCAATCGTTAGCGGTTTCAATCTGGCTGGACTCGGCTCTGAGCTCGGCAGGCAAATCTTCCAGCTCTATGTCCTGGCTGCTGGCCATCACAGTGAGCCAGCGGCAGATATTTTCCAGCTCCCGCACGTTGCCCGGCCAGGGTTGTTGCATGAAGAAACGTTCCACTGCCGGCGAGAGCTTCTTGGGCTCCACCTTGAGCTCGCGCGCAGCACGAACGAGGAAATGCTCGGCCAGAGCCGGAATATCGCTACTGCGCTCACGCAGAGCGCAGACGTGAATCCGAATCACATTTAGGCGATGGAAAAGATCTTCGCGAAACAACCCCTCCTGGACCCGCTGCTTCAGATTCTGATGGGTTGCCGCGATAATCCGCACATCCACCCGTAGGGGGGTGAGCGCGCCCACCCGGTAAAATTCGCCGTCGGCCAGTACGCGTAGCAGCCGAGTCTGCAGCTCCGGTGGCATATCGCCGATCTCGTCGAGGAACAGCGTCCCGCCGTCGGCCTGTTCGAAACGTCCCCGCCGACTCTGATGCGCGCCGGTAAAGGCGCCTTTCTCGTGGCCAAACAACTCCGACTCCATAAGATCGCGGGGAATGGCCGCCATATTGAGCACAATGAAAGGCTTGTCGGCACGCGGGCTGTGTCGATGCAAGGCACGCGCCACCAACTCCTTGCCCGTTCCCGACTCGCCGTTGATCAGCACCGTGATGTTAGAACGGGATAGTCGCCCGATCGCGCGAAACACCTCCTGCATCGCCGGTGCCTCACCGATGATCTCCGGAGTATAGCGGCGCAAGCAGCGGGTAGGTGCCGCCGCTCGGGCGGCGGCGATGGCACGCCGCACCAGAGCGACTGCATCGTCCGTATCGAAAGGCTTGGGCAGATACTCGAACGCTCCCCCTTGATAAGCAGCGACTGCGGCGTCCAGATCCGAGTGGGCTGTGATTACAATCACCGGCAATTGTGGCCAGCGCTCGTGCACATCCCGCAGCAGCGCCAGACCATCCGGGCTCGGCATCCGGATATCGGTTATGAGAACATCCGGTCGGCTCCGATCGAACGCAGCCAGTGCCTCGCGGCCGCTCTCAAAGGGGGCGGCCTGCATTCCCGCTTTTTCCAAAGCCCGGGTAAGGACCCACCGAATGGAGCGGTCGTCGTCAACCACCCAGATACGTGGCAACTCATTCATTGCGTTCCTCGATCGGCAACCATACCGTGAACACGGTATGCCCCGGTTCACTTGTGCATTCGATAAGCCCACCGTGTTGGTAGAGCAGCGTCTGAGCGATGCTCAGGCCGATCCCTCGACCCTGCGCACGATCACTCGCCACTGGGTAGAAGATCGTGTCCTGGCGCTCTACCGGGATTCCGCAGCCATCGTCAATGACTTTGATGCAGGCCACCAATCGGTGCTCCACCTCGCCGATCGTGAAGCGGCGTTGCGTACGAGTGTACAATGTGATCAGGCCGGTTTCGCCGACTGCCTGAAGCGCATTTCGCACCAGATTGAGCAGCACCTGAATGAGTTGATCCGGTGCCGCCTGAAGGAGCGGGATGCTGGGGTCATAATCGCGCACGATCGACACCCCGGGGGGGGCTTCGGCCTGAACCAAATGTCGGACATGCTCTAACACCTGGTGAATATTGGTGGGTCGATAGCGCCCGCGGGCATCGGGGCCAAGCAACCCGTCCACCAAGGCACGCAAGCGATCGGCCTCCCTGATAATCACTTCCGTGTATTCGTGCTGACTCGGCTCCAGCAACTCCTGCTGGAGTAACTGGGCCGCTCCACGCAGCCCGCCAAGCGGGTTTTTGATCTCATGGGCCAGGTTGCGGATGAGCTCACGGATGGCGCGATTCTGCTCAATAAGCTGATTTTCCCGGGAGATCCGCAGATGATGGTCCAGTTGGTCCAGTTCCAAGAGGATGTGCCCGTGCGCTAGCGGCGTGATGGCACAATTGACGGTCACCGTGCGCCCGCTACCGACAACGATACGGTGCTCACGTTGCGTGTAAGCGCCCTGCCGCTCCAGTGCCAACCCAATACCCCGCTCGAGGGTAGCAAGGCTCGGCACCAGTCGCGCGAGCTCTATACCAATCGCTTGGCGGGCGCTGATCTGCAGCAAGCCCTCGGCCGCGGCGTTGAGATAGCACACGGTGCGATCGCGCTCGAGCAACACGACACTTGTGCTCAGCAGCTCCAGCATTTGATCGCCGATCGGAGTCAAGCTCGTCTTCATGCTCAGCATTGACCGCCACCAAACCAACGCGTCCGTCCTGCACCGCCACGAGTCCGCGCGGACTCTGGAGGGATCTCCGCGTCCACCCTTGTTCCAGGAAGCCGGTCGTTAGCCACTCCCTCGTTTGGTGCTACAGGCGGCGGGGCGGTTTGTTGGCCGGAATGTTCACGGAAGGGCGATGCATGTAAAAGGTAACCGGATCGGCTCGTGCTACGACCTCGCCTCCCGTGTCCTCGATTACAGCGCCTATTGTATGCGTGCCCCGCTCGACCTCGTGCAGCTCGACCATAGCGCCGCTAAGCGCAGCAGTATCCACCGGCTGGCCATCCAACAATACCCGGATACGGTCCCCGGCGCGCAATTCAGGCTCGATCCTAAAGCGCACGACAACAGTGCCCGGATTGTTGCGGACAGTGGCCTCGGCGTGCGGCTGAACGATGCCAAACTGTGCGTAGCCTTTTGTCTCTGGGCTCGCCCGAGGTGCGGCGGAAGGCGCTTCTTCGACCGGTGGCAGGCTAATTACTGGCGGTTGCTCCAAATCTAACCGCTTGGCACCCGGATGCGGCTTATCGGAGAAATGCACCCCCCCTTTCTCATCCGTCCATTTATACACCACGGCCACGGCGGGTAGCGCCGCCAGCAGAAACAGCACGGCACTTGCCATAATGATTTGCTTCATTCCGCCACCACTCCAAGAACCTATTGGGTCGCTTGACCGGTCTGTGGCGGCCGCCACCCAGGCCTACACCCAGCATGTCATACAATCACGTTCTTGGGCTGACCGGTCCACCTCCGCTCTTAATTACCCCAAGCGTCGTAGACGAGCAAGGCAATCTTCCTTGCTGGTCGGGGGGTGCCCCCACCTCAGCCGCGCCCTCGCGCGCGCATCGACCCATGAGCCAACTGAAAGCGCCAAAGAGCCGCTTCAGCTCAAACGCTGTAATACATATCGAACTCGACGGGGTGCGTTGTCATCCGCAGCCGCTGGACTTCATCCATCTTCAGAGCCAAGTAGCCGTCGATGGCATCATCGGTAAAAACATCACCGGCTTTGAGGAATGCACGATCCTGATCCAGGGCCTGCAGCGCCTCCTCCAGCGAGAACGCCACCTTGGGGATCTCCTTCTCCTCCTCCGGGGGCAGATCGTAGAGATCCTTATCCATGGCATCACCCGGGTGAATTCTGTTTTGAATCCCATCCAGCCCAGCCATCAACATGGCCGCAAAAGCGAAGTACGGATTCGCGGTGGCGTCCGGAAAGCGCACCTCGATGCGCCGCGCTTTGGGATTTGGGACCCACGGGATGCGGATCGAGGCCGAACGGTTACGAGCGGAGTAGGCCAACAGTACGGGCGCCTCGAAACCGGGCACCAAGCGTTTGTAGCTATTGGTGGCGGCGTTGGTGAACGCGTTCAATGCTTTGGCATGCTGGATGATACCGCCGATATAGTACAGCGCCGTCTCGGACAGACCACCGTAGCGGTCACCGGCGAACAGGGTCTCACCAAGCTTGGCGATGGATTGATGCACGTGGCAACCGTTGCCGTTATCCCCCACCAAAGGCTTGGGCATAAAAGTCGCGGTCTTACCGAAAGCGGCCGCGACATTGTGCACACAGTATTTGTATATCTGCAGCTCGTCGGCTTTCTTGACCAACGTATTGAATTTGGTGCCGATCTCGCCCTGGCCGGCCGTTGCGACCTCGTGATGGTGCACCTCGGTAACCAACCCCATCTCGGCCATGGCCTGGCACATGGCGCTGCGGATGTCGTGCAGCGCATCCACCGGTGGTACGGGGAAATACCCTCCTTTGACCCCCGGGCGGTGCCCCATGTTGCCGTCCGGATAGATTCGCTCCGAATTCCAACGCGCCTCTTCGGAGTCCACTTTGCAGAAGCTGCCGCTGATATCGGCCCCCCAGCGGACATCATCGAAGACGAAGAATTCGGCCTCCGGGCCGAAGTAAGCCATATCGCCGATGCCGGTGGCTTTCAGGTAAGTCTCGGCCCGCCGCGCCAGGGAACGGGGGTCGCGCTCGTAGCCTTGCATGGTGCTAGGCTCGATGACATCACAAATGAGATTGAGCGTTGTCTCATCGAAGAAAGGATCGAGTACCGCCGTGGCAGCATCGGGCAGCAAAATCATGTCGGACTCCTGGATGCCCTTCCAACCGGAGATCGAAGAGCCGTCGAACATTTTGCCGCTCTCGAAGAGATCCTCATCGACACAGTGTGAGGGAACGGTGAGATGCTGCCATTTGCCGCGCGTGTCCGTAAATCGCAGATCCACGAACTTGACCTCTTTGTCCTTGATCATCTTCAGCGCGTCATCAGGTGTACGAACCATTGATCGACCTCCACGGTGAATGCTGCACAGACTTACGGATCACTAAGAATTCGCCCCAAAATAGAGCACGAATCATGCCACACGCTTGAATATCCGCCGCTCCGGCGATCCCAGTGACAATCGCGAGGGCCCCACGCCCATAATAGAGCCAAATTAGTGCAAAAACGCCATTCAATGCACCAATATTGTGCGTATGCGCCGGCCTCGCTCAAATTTCGAACTCGTCCTCGTTTATCAATGCCGGCGACGACCACAGGGGGCGACGAGCGTGGCGTCGGTGTAGTGTCGCAACACCCGCCGGGCAAACGCGCTGTCCGTCTCGAGCGAAAGCTCAGCCGCCTGTAGCGCCGTCATAGCAGGGGCATCATCGTGCTGCCGAACGGCACGCAACACATCCATCAGTACGACGAAGGTATGCGCCAAAGCGTGGAAGAGCTCGGCGCTATCGGCGTGCGGTGCGCCGGCCAAATTATCGTAGGCCGAGCGCCCGAGATCGACGAAATAGCTCAACCGTACCCGGCGGCGCTCCGCCTGCTCTGGAAACAATCCAGCGAAGATGAGGCACTGATCGCCGACTTCCTGCAGACTGTCGCGGCGCAGTTGGCCCCGACTCAATAGGCCCTGTAGAAACTTGAGAGCCAGGACCGATCGCATCAGTTCCGGACGCCGCAAATAACGCATGAGCAGAAACACGAGATAGCTCTCGCGCTGCTCATCGAGTGCACACTCGGCACGGCAAGCGGCCTCGGTCACCACACGATGCCACACCGCCGTGGCACTCGGCTCGAGGATCAATCGGCTCATCACCCACCTCCCGATTTTACCAACCTCTCATACCTATATAGGGTATCGGCACGCGCGGCGGAATGTTGGCGGATTTATGCGCTTACATCGTGTGAACTCGACCCACTATAATCCGATACTTAGTGCAGCCGGCAGGAACATTGCACTGCACCCAAATCCAGGGACTGAGACAACGAGCCGATTATGTTAACTTTTCAAGAACTGATCTTCGCGCTACAGCGCTACTGGGCACGACGCGGATGTGTAATATTGCAGCCGCTCGATATGGAGGTGGGTGCGGGCACGTTCCATCCGGCGACTTTCCTGCGCGCGCTCGGCCCCGAGCCCTGGTGCGCCGCCTATGTCCAACCCTCCCGCCGACCTCAAGACGGCCGCTACGGCGACAACCCCAACCGACTGCAACACTACTATCAGTTTCAGGTCGTACTCAAACCTTCTCCCGCAGACATCCAAGAGCAGTACCTCGGATCGCTTGAAGCGCTTGGCGTTGATCTCGCCGTCCACGATATTCGTTTTGTCGAGGATGACTGGGAATCACCCACGCTCGGCGCCTGGGGGCTGGGCTGGGAAGTCTGGCTCAATGGCATGGAAATCACACAGTTCACCTACTTCCAGCAAGTGGGCAGCCTGGACTGCCGGCCGGTGACTGGGGAGATCACCTATGGGCTTGAGCGCATCGCCATGTATCTGCAAAACAAGGAGAGCGTATTCGATCTGATCTGGACTGCGGGTCCCGCAGGCTCGGTGTCATATGGCGACGTATTCCTGCAGAACGAACGGGAAATGTCGGAATACAATTTCGAGCAGGCTGGCGTCGGCGCCCTGTTCAGCTGGTTCGATGTCTGCGAGCGCGAGAGCAAGCGGCTGGTGGAGCTCGGGCTGCCGCTGCCGGCCTACGAGATGGCGCTGAAAGCCTCACACACTTTCAATTTGTTGGAAGCACGCCACGCGGTCTCCGTAACCGAGCGCCAGGGCTACATACTGCGCTTGCGGGCCCGGGCGCGCGCCGTGGCCGAAGCCTACTTCGCATCCCGCGAGGCACTGGGCTTTCCCCTGCTCGAGGTAACCAAGGAAGGCTAAAAGCATGAACCAAGTGCATCGTGATCTGCTGGTGGAGCTGGGTACCGAGGAGTTACCCCCGAAGGGGTTGCGCCGCTTGATGGAGTCCTTTGCAAGCCAAATCATCGCCGGACTGGATCAGGCGGAACTGTCCCACGCCGAACACCGCTGCTTTGCCACCCCACGCCGTTTGGCCGTGTTGGTCCGCTGCGTCGCGCTGCAGCAACCGGCCCGCCCAATCGAACGTAAAGGCCCAGCGTGGTCGGTAGCCTACGACACGGCCGGTCAACCGACCCAGGCCGCGCTCGGCTTCGCCCGCTCTTGCGGTGTCGAAATCGAGCAACTCTGCCGGTTGGAGACCGCAAAAGGAGTGTGGCTCGGCTATCGTGGCACCTCACCCGGCCGCACGACGGCCGAACTCCTCCCCGGGATAGTAGCCCAAGCACTCACGCTCTTACCGATAGCAAAGCGCATGCGCTGGGGTGAGAGCCCGGCCGAGTTCGTTCGGCCCGTGCACTGGCTGGTATTGATGCTCGGTGAAAAGGTCGTCCCGGCCACACTCTTGGACACAGCCAGCGGTAATACCACTCGAGGCCATCGCATCCATCACCCACAGCCGATCTCGCTACGGGAACCGCTCGAATACGACGACCGATTGCGCGAGGAAGGCTGCGTCATCGCCGATTTCGAGGCGCGCCGCGAACGGATCCTGGCCCAGGTCACGCAATGCGCCGAGGCGCTCGGCGCGCAAGCGCTATGGGACGATGCCCTGCTCGACGAGGTTACGGCATTGGTGGAGTGGCCGGTCGCATTGGCGGGCGCCTTCGATGAGGCCTTTCTCAGGGTACCCCCGGAGGCGCTCATCTCCAGCATGCAAGGCCACCAGAAATATTTTCCCTTGCGGAGCAAAACCGACGCGGGATTGTTGGCACGCTTCATTACGGTGGCCAACCTAAAAAGCCAGGATCCGGCCCAGGTAATTGCCGGCAATGAACGGGTTATTCGGCCACGGTTGGCCGATGCGGCTTTTTTCTGGGACCAAGATCGTCGACGCTCGCTGGCTGAGCGCATCCCACAGCTCAAGAATGTTTTGTTTCAAAAACAACTGGGCTCTTTGTTTGACAAGTCTGCCCGCATCGCTGCACTTGGACGGAATTTTGCCGCCGATTTCGGCGTCATGGCCGAGCAAATCGAACGAGCGGCGTGGCTTTCCAAAACCGACTTACTCACCGAGATGGTCGGCGAGTTCCCGGAGCTACAAGGCGTGATGGGCCGCTATTATGCCGCGCACGATGGCGAGGATGAGTCGATCGCGCTCGCCATCGACGAGGGCTACCGACCAAGATTCGCAGGGGATCCCATTGCCTCAAGCCCGCTGGGGCAACTGTTGGCGGTAACAGAACGCGCGGACACACTGATCGGTATATTCGCGCTAGGCAAGGCGCCTACTGGGGCAAAAGACCCGTTTGCGCTTCGTCGAGCGGCACTCGGCTTATTGAGAACTTGCATCGAAGGGCAGCGCTCGCTCGATCTCGAGGCACTCTTGCGCTTGGCCGCCGAGCTGATGCCTGCCGAGGTTCATGCAGTGCGACAAATACAGCCCGTGTTGCAGTTTTGCCTGGAACGCCTACGCGGCCTCTACCTCGAGCGCAACTATCCGGGGGAACTGTTCGAGGCAGTACGCACTTTAACCCAACAGAAGCGCATGATCGTCGACCCGTGGGATTTCCACCGCCGCGTCATGGCTTGTGCCGAGTTCGTACAATTGCCGGAAGCCGCCAGGCTGGCGGCGTCGAACAAACGCATCCATAACATTCTGCGCCATGCCGATGCTGGCGCTCAGCCGTTCCCGCCGCTGGACCCAGATCACCTCGAGCACCCGGAGGAGCGGCGACTCTATGAGGCCGTCAATGCGCTGGCTACCGAAATCGAGAATCGGGTAAACACCGGAGAATACACCGCGGCGCTTCGGCGCCTCGCCATACTGCGCGAACCGATCGACCGTTTCTTCGACACGGTTTTGGTCATGACCGATGAGCCGCGCATACGAGCCAATCGGCTTGCCTTGCTTGCCTGTGTCTCACAACTCTTCCTCAGCGTTGCGGATGTAGGTTGGTTGCCCACCGGAGAGTGAATCCATGGCGCGGCGGCTGATCGTCCTTGATCGGGACGGGGTAATCAACTGGGACTCGGAAAACTATATCAAAAGCCCGGCGGAATGGTGTCCCCTCCCAGGCAGCCTGACCGCGATCGCTCGGTTATCGGCAGCCGGGTACGCGGTGGTGATATGCACCAATCAATCCGGCCTCGCCCGCGGCTTGCTCTCATTACATGACCTAAGCGCAATCCACTCACGCATGGATTGCGCCGTTCGCGCAGCCGGTGGTCGACTTGCCGCCACTTTCATCTGCCCGCACGGCCCAACCGATGGATGCCCCTGTCGCAAGCCGCTCGCGGGGTTATTGCGGAGTGTCGAGCGATACTTCGGAATATCGCTGCGCGACCAACCCGTCGTGGGAGACAGTGCCCGCGATCTCGAGGCCGCCGGCCGGGTCGGGGCACGCGCCATATTGGTGCGCACCGGCAATGGTGAGCGCACGTTGACAAACAAGAGGGCCAAGGTATCCGAAGTTTACCCGAATCTTGCCGCACTCGCCGAGTGCTTGATCAAGGAGACCCCATAAGGCCATGACCAGCCACCACACGCACTCTGTGCAGGGCAGCCTGATCCGCGGAGTTATCTTTCATATCGGCCTGTGGCTGTCGGTAGGCCTTTGGGGGATTCCCAGCCTGCTCAGTTTTCCCCTTCCTTACCGCGCCCGCTACTGGATCATTAGCCGCTGGAGCCTATGGGCCATCTGGTGGCTGCGGATAACCAGTGGGGTTCGCTGGGAAGTAGAGGGACTAGAGAACATCCCCGCCCAAGCCGGCATAGTCATGTCCAAACATCAATCGACCTGGGAAACGCTTGCCCTGCAAAGCTGGTTCAAACCCCAAACCTGGGTTCTCAAGCGTGAACTCATGTGGCTACCGGTTTTCGGCTGGTCACTTACCCTACTTCGACCCATAGCGATCAATCGGGGCGCCGGTCGCTCGGCCATACGGCAAGTCATCAAACAAGGCCGAGCCAGACTGGCCGCGGGTAGTTGGGTGGTCGTCTTCCCCGAAGGCACGCGCATCGCCGCCGGGGCTAAAGGCCGTTATCGCTTAGGTGGCGCCGTGTTGGCCTGTGCCACCGGAGCCAAAGTCGTACCCGTTGCGCACAACGCCGGCGAGTTCTGGCCCAAACACGGTTGGCGAAAACGCCCGGGTTGCATCCGGGTGCGCATCGGCGAGCCGATTGAAACACAAGGTCTGCGACCGGAGCAATTGATGACCCAGGTCGAAGCCTGGATCGAGGGACAAATGTCCACCTTGTCACAGCAACGCAACCCGCCCGTTGAAACGGCTTGACAGGGCATGGGCAACAAGCCGGGCACGCTGCCCTTCCGGGGCGGACATTCCATTTAGGCCTAAATATCCAGATTGATGGCGGATAATGCGTTGTTCTCGATAAACTCTCGGCGCGGCTCGACCTGATCACCCATAAGGGTCGTAAAGATGTCGTCGGAGGCCACCACATCTTCAATGCGCACCTGCAGCAGGCGCCGCGCCGCCGGATCCATGGTGGTCTCCCATAATTGCGCTGGATTCATTTCGCCAAGCCCTTTGTAGCGCTGCACGCTAAGGCCTCGTTTCGCCTCATCCAAAAGCCAGCTCACGACATCATGAAACTCGCTTACCGCCTTGCTCCGTTGCCCGCGGAGCACAAGAGCATCCGCACCGAGCCGACCACCAAGTGCCGCGCTCAAACGCCGGATGGTCTCGTACTCCTGCGACAGGAAAAACTGCATCGGGAAAGCATAAGGGTAAAGAATCCCGTGCATGCGTTTGGTTACCAGCGCATCGTGAAAGCTGCCATTTTGACTCAGGTTGACGCGAACATGGTACTCGGTACCAGTGGGCTGGTTGCGGTTGATGCCCTCCGCCAGCCGTTGGAACCAACGGTCGATCCGCCGACCATCACGCAAGGCGTCCTCATCGAGGGCGGGCAGATCCACCATGGCCCGGAGAACATTCGGATCTGTACGCCGGGCGAGATGATCGATCATGTCCATCGTCGCCAGATATTGGCGGATCAAGCCCTCCAGCTCTTCACCGATGATCCGCGCCGCGCCGGCCCTCGGCTGCAGGCTCGCGTCAGCCAAGGCGAGGCGAAGCAGGTGTTCGATGAGTTCCTTTTCGTCCTTGACATAATCCTCCTGCTTACCCCGTTTGACTTTGTACAGGGGGGGTTGTGCGATATAAATATGTCCTCGCTCCACTAATTCGACCATCTGGCGATAGAAGAACGTAAGCAGCAGCGTGCGGATATGAGAGCCGTCGACGTCGGCATCGGTCATGATGATGATCCGGTGATAGCGCAGCTTGTCGGGATCGAACTCTTCCTTGCCGATACCGCAACCGAGCGCCGTGATCAATGTGCCCACTTCGACGGAAGAAAGCATCTTGTCAAACCGCGCTTTTTCGACGTTGAGAATTTTGCCTTTAAGTGGCAAAATTGCTTGATAGCGTCGATCCCGCCCTTGCTTGGCCGAACCGCCTGCGGAGTCTCCCTCAACGAGATAAAGCTCCGAGCGCGCGGGGTCGCGCTCCTGACAATCGGCCAGCTTGCCCGGCAAACCGGCCACATCCAACACCCCTTTACGCCGCGTCATCTCCCGTGCCCGCCGGGCGGCGTCGCGTGCTCGCGCCGCCTCGATGACTTTCTCGACAATCGCCTTGGCGCTGCTCGGATGCTCGTAGAGCCATTCGTTCAGGTACTCAACCAGCACCGACTCCACCACCCCCTTGACTTCCGAGGAGACCAGCTTGTCTTTAGTCTGGGATGAGAACTTAGGGTCAGGCACCTTCACTGAGACGACAGCGGTAAGGCCCTCGCGAACATCATCTCCGGTTGGCACTAATTTAACTTTTTTGCCGTACCCTTCGGACTCCATGTATTGGTTTATAGTGCGTGTCAGGGCCGCGCGGAAACCAGCCATATGCGTGCCCCCGTCACGCTGCGGAATGTTATTGGTAAAACAGAAGATGTTCTCCTGATAGGAGTCGTTCCACTGCATCGCGATCTCGATACCGATCGCGCCCTTCCAGAAATTGAGATAAAAAGCGTCGCGATGCAGCGGCGTTTTATTCTTGTTCAGGTGTTGTACGAATGCGCGAATGCCGCCGGCATACTCGAACACATCTTCTTTATCCGTGCGCTCATCCTTCAATGAAATACGCACGCCAGGATTAAGGAAAGAGAGCTCACGGAAGCGCTTGGCCAAGATGTCGTAGCTGAATTCGATATTAGTAAAAATATTTGGACTCGGATGAAACGTAACCTGTGTCCCCGAATCGTTCGTCTCACCGAGTTGCTTGAGTGGGGCAAGCGGCCCACCGTCGCGGTACTCTTGTAGGTGGATGTGGCCACTTTTCTTTATGACGAGCCGTAACCGCTCCGATAAAGCATTAACGACAGAGACCCCAACGCCATGCAGCCCACCCGAGACTTTGTAGGATTTATTGTCGAACTTGCCGCCGGCATGCAACATGGTCATGATGACCTCGGCTGCGGAACGCCCTTCTTCCGGATGGATGTCTACCGGAATACCACGGCCATTGTCGGTAACCGTCACCGAATTATCCGCATGGATCACAACCTCGATCTCGGTGCAATGCCCCGCGAGTGCCTCGTCGACAGCGTTGTCGACCACTTCGAAGACCATATGGTGCAATCCGGTACCGTCATCGGTGTCACCGATATACATCCCAGGGCGTTTGCGCACGGCATCTAACCCGCGCAAGATCTTGATTTGCGCGGAACCGTACTCAGACTGTGCGCTCATAAAAGGATCCTTTTTGAAAGATGCTCGCATTATACCATTTCGCAGTAACAACCCTGTTCCACGTGGAACACGCGAAATCCTCTGTTATCGGGTAACACCAACTCGTTCCGACTCAACGCCGTCAATAGAAGCTGCGCATCCATGCGTAGCAAGCCCGCCAAAACGCGCTCCCGGCGCTCGGCATCGAGTTCGGCCGCCAAATCGTCGATAAGAATAATTGGCCGCTGCCGCCCGCTTTTCGAAATAAGCTCGGCTTGGGCAAGCCGTAGCGCAATAGCTGCGAGTTTCTGTTGCCCGCGCGAGAGGCGTTGAGCGGCTTCGACATCACCTGCAATGAAGCGTAAATCGCCCCGATGAGGGCCGTAGAGGGTATGCCCACGCTCAAGTTCACGCCCCCTCGCTTGCGCCAAGACGCCCTGTAGATCATCGCGCCGGGGCCAACCTGATTGAAAGTCCCAATGAAGCTCGAGCTCTGGAAGCCAGTCTTCAATAAAAGCTTGCCAATGTGGCCCAAGCGCGGTCAGATAGCGGCGGCGGCTGCTGTCGACTGTTTCAGCTGCGGCCACAAGATCCGGTTCCCATGCCCTTACCAAGCGCGGATTGCCAGAACGCAACGCGGCATTGCGCTGCCGCAAAGCGCGCTGATAGCGCCGCCAATGGCCCTGATAACATTGTTCCACGTGGAACACACCCCAGTCGAGAAGGCTCCGCCGCGCTTGCGGCGCACCAACGAACAGCCGCTGACTTTCCGTGTTAATAACGTGGATGGGGAGCAACCAAGCGATTTCGGACAAGTTCCAGATGTCTTGGCCGTTGAACCGGACGCGAGTCCGCCCAGATGCCCGTTCCATGCCCAACCACGCGGTGCGCGCACATACCTGGATGCTTGCTCCTAACGTGAAAGCACGACAACCGTGACGAATTAGTTGATCGGGGTGAACGCGTAGGAAACTGCGCCCACGTGCCAACCAGTGGATTGCTTCAAGCAAGCTGGTCTTCCCGGAGGCATTGTTACCCCAAATCAGATTGACCCGTGGATCCGGGGTCAGCGCAACACCTCGTAGGTTTCGAAAAGCCTCCACCTCGATTCGAGCAAGGGTCATCGGTGCTTGGTGTATTCCAATGGCGGCTGCGATTTTCTTGATCCAGCGGTCGCCCCTTGGGCGTGTTGATGTTCGCGCTCACACCCTTACAGACGTAATGGCATCACCACATACCGACAACTGTCGTTGCCAGCCCCACGCAGCAAGGCACTACTGTTGGCGTCGGTTAAGAAGATCTCTATCGTCGACTCCTCGATCGCGGCAAGTGCATCCAGTAAGTAGCTTGCGTTGAAGCCGATCTCGAAGGCTTCTCCGTCGTAAGCCACGGCGAGTTCCTCTTCGGCTTCTTCTTGATCTGGGTTGTTGGAACAAATGCGCAAGTGCGCGCCGCCTAGAATAAAACGTACGCCATGCAATTGTTCGTTGGAGAGAATGGCGGCTCGGATCAGAGCTTGTCGAATAGCGTGGCGCTCGACTTGCAAGCACCCGCCACTTTGTTTCGGGATTACCCGTTGATAACTCGGAAACCGTCCGTCGATCAGCTTTGTAGTGAAACGAACGTCCGGCCAGGTAACCCGAATATGGTTGTCACCGAGCTCGAGCTGCAGCGGCTCATCGCTGTCGGTTAAAAGCCGCAGTAGCTCTTGTATGCCTTTACGCGGCACGATGACCTGCTTCGTCTCGGTTAGCGGCAACTCGGTTACCATCTCGGCGAGTGCCAGCCGGTGCCCGTCCGTGGCAACGGCACGTAAATAATACGGCTCGAGCTCTAACAAAAGCCCATTGAGATAATAGCGTACATCCTGTAGCGCCATGGCAAAACCGGTGCGATCGATGAGCCAGCGCAGATGCGCTTGCGTGAGCTCCAGGTTTTGTGTTTGACCGGTTTCCTCAACCCTCGGGAAGTCCTTCGTTGGAAGGGTAGCAAGCGTGAACCGGCTGTTCGGAAGCTGGAGTGCAATGCGGTCATGGCTTGAGCTGATGTGGATGCTGGAGTACTCCGGTAGATTGCGGATGATGTCTATGAGTTTGCGCGCCGGCAGGGTTGTTTCTCCCGCTTGTATGAGCTCGGTTTGGACATGGGCTTGGATCTCCACCTCCAAGTCCGTCGCGGTAATCGAGAGTCTCTGGTCTCGTGCATCAAGCAGTATGTTCGCCAGTATCGGCAATGTTTGGCGGCGTTCTACGACGCCAATAATAGCCTGTAGTGCTTTGAGCAAGGCGGTTCTCTCGATGTCGAACTCCATGGCGATATCCAATCAATTATTAATTGTGAATGTATTTTCTTTTTATGATTATAAGCAATAAAGCAGAATCTGGATAACTCGGATTTTTGTATCTATTTTAATGGCTTAGTTTAAAAACAAGATGGGGAAAACCCGCTAAAGTCCTGTGTTCTCGTAGCGGATATCCTGTGGATAACTTTCAGTTCTCCGAGCTCTCCAGATTAATGCACAGGTTATCCACATCATGCTGAGAGCGTTCTCAACAGATTGTTATAGTCCTCGGTCAAACGCGTATCCGCC
>JAGFJL010000145.1 GCA_024102725.1 Nitrococcus mobilis | reverse complement strand
CTTCGATGGTGGGAATCCGCGTTTCGATCCGCCGCAGCACCATCCCGGCGTTGTTGCGCTGATAAAAGGCGCTGACGCGAAAACGGCCGAGCCCCTTGGCGCTCAAGGCAAAATTGCACTCCCGAGTCTCTTCGAATTCGACCCGCTGACGCTCCGTCATAACGGAGAACACGACCTGGCGGGCCTGCTCGGCGCTCAACGCGGTTTTAGTCACGGGCATGATTCGGCCTGCCACCTTCATGCTTGGTGCCACGCCCGCAGTAATGAACAGATCGGATCCCTTTTTATTGACCATCAACTCGAGCAAGGCATTGAAATCCATGGCTTGACCCCCATCCCCTCCTGTCGCCGGGCACACCGCGTATTCAGGCGAACATCTCCTTGCTGACCGCCTTGACGCGGGCATCTTGTTTGCTCACTAAATTTCTGCGTAACAGCTGCTGCAGACATTGATCCAAGGTCTGCATACCGGCGGCTTGGCCGGTCTGAATGGCCGAGTACATCTGCGCGATCTTATCCTCCCGCACCAGGTTGCGGATCGCCGGAGTCCCGATCATGATCTCGTGGGCCGCGACCCGACCGCCGCCGATTTTCTTCAGTAGAGTCTGCGAGATCACAGCGCGCAGCGATTCGGAAAGCATCGAACGGACCATCGATTTTTCCGCAGCGGGGAAGACATCGATGATTCGGTCGATGGTCTTGGCCGCCGAACTGGTATGCAGGGTCCCGAACACGAGATGGCCGGTCTCGGCCGCAGTCAGCGCCAAGCGAATGGTCTCCAGATCGCGCAACTCTCCCACCAAAATCACATCCGGATCTTCGCGCAGCGCCGAGCGCAGTGCCTCGTTGAAGCCGAGCGTATCCCGGTGCACCTCACGCTGATTGACCAGGCACTTTTTTGACTCGTGCACAAATTCGATGGGATCTTCGATGGTGAGGATATGCTCGTGATAATTCTCGTTTTTGTAATCGATCATCGCCGCCAGGGTGGTGGATTTACCGGAACCCGTCGGACCGGTGACCAAAACCAACCCGCGGGGATTATCCGCTATGGACTTAAAGATATCCGGCGCGCCGAGTTCCTCCAGCGTAAGCACATTGGAAGGAATCGTACGAAAGACGGCGCCGGCACCCCGATTGTGATTGAAGGCATTGATTCGGAAACGAGCCAAGCCTTTTATTTGGAAGGAGAAATCCGTCTCCCAATTCTCCTCGAAATCCTTTCTCTGGCGATCGCTCATGATGTCGTAGATCAGGCGATGGACTTCCTTATGCTCCATCGCCGGTAGATTGATTCGACGCACATCTCCGTCCACCCGTATCATGGGCGGCAGCCCAGCGGAAATATGCAAATCGGAGGCATTATTCTTGACAGAGAAGGCAAGCAAGTCAGCGATATCCACTTCGAGGCCTCTCCCAATCAGAGCTTCTCAGAGCTCGGCCGTATGAAACGCCGCGCGGGGCCGATGAAAAACCGCCACAGCAGTCGAGGCCACCATGACAGCCGGACAAAAAGCGGCTTCGGCGAAAGCCACCTCCCGGAGGTGCCGATCTCCAGGTTGCTGCGCTCGCCGGCCTGGCCCTTCCATGGCGTTACACGCGCCCACCGCACGCTAAAAATAAAACAAAGACTGCGGTAGAGAACTTTGATTGAAGTCACAGTGCTTGAACGCAGAGAGAACACCGAGAAAATCGACGCCTGGGAACAGCGTCTCATCGAGCATGCTGCAAACCGGCCCTCGGCGCAGACAGCCGCTCGCAGCAGCCGAAAACAAGCCATCATCCTTCTGTCCGAGACGGAGCTTTGCAAACACTTATTTGCAAATAAAATGGGGCGCGCGGACTGACGCTGGCTACGCTACCCATGGCAATGCCTATTGGTGACGGTAGCGGCGGGACCATCGATGGAAAGCACAACGACTTCATTGCATCCGCACGGTACCGGCCACAATGGTTTCGATGGCGATAGAACACCTGATCTGAGGAGGCGGAATGGCGGAGCAGAACATCACATTCATCGGTGGCGGCAACATGGCTTACAGCCTCGTCGGCGGCCTCATCGCGGACGGCTACCAGTCGGAGCGGATACATGTCGCCGATCCCGATCCGGCCAAACGCATGGACTTGGCCAAGCGCTTCCGTATCCACGTTCACGAAGACAACCGAGAGGCCGTGCTACACGCTGCAGCGGTGGTCCTGGCAGTCAAACCGCAGCTCATCAAATTCGTGCTCGAGCCACTCGGCTCTGTCTTGCGCGAGCAACAAAGCCTGGTAATCTCCATCGCCGCGGGTGTCCGTGAACCGGATATCAGCCGTTGGCTTGGCGGTCGGATCGCCGTGGTGCGGACCATGCCCAACACCCCCGCATTGGTACGCGCCGGAGCCACCGCACTGTATGCTAACGAGTACGTTTCGCAGAATCAGCGGGATCTGGCTGAATCCCTGCTCCGTGCCGTTGGCATCGTTCAATGGCTGGATAATGAAACGCTGCTGGACATAGTCACGGCGTTGTCGGGCAGCGGTCCGGCCTACTTCTTCCTGCTGATGGAGACCCTCGAGGCGGCGGCGATCGAGCTCGGTCTGCCCGAGCAGACAGCGCGCCTGCTTACCCTGGAAACTGCGCTGGGGGCAGCGCGAATGGCCCTGGAGAGCGATGAGGACCCTGGCCGTCTGCGTCGGCGCGTGACCTCTCCCGGTGGCACGACGGAGGCGGCCACACGCGTGCTGGAAACCGGCGGCGTGCAAAAATTATTTCAGCGGGCCTTGCAGGCGGCAACGAACCGCGCCGGTGAGTTAGGACGGCTTCTAGGAGAGCAATAAATGCCGAGTAGCTATTTGTCGAACCCAGTTGCTTTTTTGATTGATACCCTGTTTAGCCTCTACATCCTGGTCGTGATGCTGCGCTTTCTTCTGCAATGGGTTCGCGCCGATTTCTACAATCCCATCTCACAGTTCCTGGTCCGGCTCACCCAACCGGCTTTGAAGCCCTTGCGCCGGGTCATCCCGGGTTTCGCTGGGATCGATTTGTCCAGCGTGGTGTTGATGGTGATCCTACAAATAGTATCACTGGCCTTGATCATGGCCGTCTACGGAGTGACGCCTAAACTATCGTACCTGATCATCCGCACGCCCGCCGAACTGCTCAGCATGCTGCTCAACCTCTATCTGGTGGCTATCATCGTTCAAGCCGTGCTCTCTTGGGTCCAACCCGACGCCTATCACCCGGCCATGCTCCTGCTCTACAGTCTCACCGAGCCGGTGCTTAGACCGTTTCGCCAGATAGTCCCCGTAATCGGCGGCATCGATCTGTCCCCCTTGGCGGCTCTGATCACCATAGAAGTGCTCAAGTTGCTGATCCTGCCGCCGCTCGACCAGCTCGCCCGCCCTTACTTTTAGGGCCCTGAAATCGATGGTCGGTTGGCGCTGGCAGGGAACGGATCTGATCCTGACCGTGCGAGTCCAGCCCCGGGCCGCGCGCGACGAACTCAAAATCGGTACGGATGGGCAGCTACGGCTGCGTATCACGGCCGCACCGGTGGAGGGCAAAGCAAACGAGCACCTGCGGCGCTTTCTTGGCCACGCTTTCGGTGTCGCCCGCTCCCAGGTGAAGGTAGCGACTGGCGCGACGCGCCGCAACAAGCGCATCGTCGTGCAAAATGCGGATCCGGCAAAAGCGCGGGCAATCGGCTTGCCGAAAGACCAGGAATAGCCTTATGTTAAAATTTTGTGGAACATCGCTCCCTATACCATCGCTAACCGGCTGAGACTGGGCTTGAACTCCAACAACAAGGCGATCGACTCGCTCACATTCGCTTGTTGGGGCGCGCGGCAAGCTGCGCGCCCATTACCTTGGTGTTCAGTGGCGCTTCGCGCCGCGAGTGCCGCTCGACTCGCGATCCTGTTGTGCCCGTCGTAACTCCATTCTCGATATGATGTGCGCTGATGCGCCGTTACCTGCTCATTGAGCGCGCCGTACATATTCAGCCGAGCGTGAGTGAACTGATTCCGACGATGCTCGGTGAGTTCAAGCCGTTAGAATAGCCTTCAGCGGCATCGGTAAATCCGTCGCCCAAGAGCAAACCAATTCTCCGGTCAAGTTGTCCAGTTACAGCCGAAGTGGGCTTTCCAAGACAGCCACCGGGTCAGCCCTCAGCCGAGCCTAGGAATAATTCTATTATTTTCCACTTCTTACGTATGTAAGTAGACTGGTTTAGTATGCTTGGCTCGTTATTTGCGTAATAAATAATGAACGCGACGTTGCGGCTGAATGGTCAAACACCGCAGAAAGCGATCGTTCGTTCTCTTAACCGACCCCACTCAAATTCGGATACTTGGGAGCACTACCATGCGCAGAATCGTAATCCGAGACCTCCACCAGGATAAGACCCTTGACCGCAAGGCGAGGGCGGTCATCGTCGGCGGCGCTCGCGGCGTCATCGGCACCCTCGACGGCGGCCCGAACCGGGTCGTAATAACGGAATGGCAGTTGTTCACTTTGGCCATGGAAGGCAAGGTAACGTACAAATAAGCATCCCCAATGGTGCAACGACCGCCCCCGGCTTAACGTCAAGGACGGTCGTTGCCCACGGCTGTCCGGCAAACGCACCTCGGTTCCAGCAGCCGTACTGAGCCTAATTGTCAGGCCCCGATACTGCGATCCCATTAAGCACATTGCCAAAGCGCAGCCAAAGCATGCTGAGTACAACTCGGCGCTCCCAGCGCAGCCTCGGAACCGGAAACAGTGCGGGCATAGGTTCAAAGGCATCGAGCGCCCGCCCCGACGAGATTGGAGATGCAACCACTCTCAGAGTAGGGCTTGGTACTCCGCTTCGCGGAAACCCACCAGCACGCGCTCGCCGGCCTCGAGCACCGGACGTTTGATAAGCACAGGGTAGCGGGCCATGAGAGCGAGGGCGGCGGCGGAATCGATCGCCTGCTCGGCATCCGGCAGCCGGCGCCAGGTAGAGCCGCGACGATTGAGCAGGACTTCCCAACCGACCTGCTCGGCCCAAGCGCGGAGCTTCGCCTCGGTCACGCCCTCGTCACGCACGTCGCGAAAGCGGTAATCGGCGCCGTTGGCATCCAGCCACCGGCGCGCCTTACGGCAAGTATCACAGTTCTTGAGACCATAGAGGGTAAACATATGCAACCTTCCTTGTAGCCGCCGTCTTTCGAGCATTTTCTCTCGGCGGGTTGTTCTTTACAGACCAAAGCTTGCCCTTCGCATTACCCTCTAGACGGCCCTGCCGGGCCTGTTAGCCGAAAAGCGTAACACCATTGTTCTTTCAACCCCTCCACCCGCTTCCTTTCCGATACGGTTCAAACGTCAGTTGAGATCATATATGCGAGACAGGATTCCCTTCACTGCCCGTGCTTGTCGTACTCGCCGCCTCCATCTCAACCCATTCCTCGACTTCCCGGTCAGCCTGCTCCTTGCTCATGCCATAGATCTTTTGGAGCTTTCCGGAGAGCTCTTCCTGACGTGCGCCGGCCAGATCATCCAAGTCCTTAACGGTGAGCTCCCCCCAGCGTTGCCGGAGTCTGCCTTTGTAATCGTGCCATTGGCCTTGGATTCGCTCCCAGCTCATAGAACCTCCGCATGCTTCAAAAATGGACCGCGAAGGGCACGCTTGCACCGCCCCCTTCTCGCAACGTAAACAATTTGACCAGCGTGTCTTGGCTTGTGTTCCTTTTTGTGCGGCTTTGATTTAGAGGAACGGATTTATTCACGGCACCCGGGCCGCTCATGCGTGCCGTTCAAAACACACACCGGCCGCATTTGTGAACGGTCAAAGCCGGCCTAGGAGGGGGGGCAAGCCGAGACAAGCTTACCTCAACCCTCAACCCGCAGAATCGGATGCAGAAGATTGACTTTCGCGCGTTCGGCGCGTTAACTGAAATCATGTTCGGCACAAGGTTCCATAATCCTATTCCTTACCCTTTCCGCCTGCGGTCACTGCCGCGGAAGCTACGGCTGCGCCTTGCGCGCAGCTAACCTCACTCCTCTCAAGCCGCTCTCCCGCTGACCCCGTCCCGCCACGAGGCGGAAGCCGCATCTGTTCTGAGGAGCGAGCACCATGTCTCTCCATATGCATTACGACGAGAGCCGCCGACTGCCGGGCGGTCGCCGGGCCATGCGCCGGTGGCAGCCCGGTGGCCACGACATCGCCACGTATCCGCATCCCCGACTCAAGTGCCCGGAGAGATAAGCGATGTTGAGCGATCCGTCGAAGAAATACCGTCCATACCGTCCCATCCGACTGACCGACCGTACCTGGCCGGATGCCGAGATCACCCGCCCGCCGGTGTGGATGAGCACTGATCTACGCGACGGCAATCAGGCCCTGTTCGAGCCCATGAGCGTGGCGGCCAAGCTCGAGATGTTCAAAATGCTCCTCGCCGTGGGTTTCAAAGAGATCGAGGTGGGTTTTCCCTCCGCCTCGGAGACCGACTACACCGTGGTGCGGCGTCTGATCGAAGAGGACCGCATTCCGGACGACGTGCGCATCGAGGTGCTCACCCAGGCTCGCGATCACCTGATCGAACAGACCATGACCTCGCTGCGCGGCGCAAAACGCGCCATCATCCATCTCTACAACGCCACCTCCCCGGTGTTCCGGAAGACGGTTTTCAGGCTCGACCGCGCCGGTGTGCGTGAGGTGGCGGTCCATGGCGCAAGACTCATCAAACAGCTCGCCGCCGCGCAGCCGCAGACGGAATGGACGTTCCAGTACAGCCCGGAGACCTTCTCGGCGACGGAGCTCGACTTCGCCAAGGAGGGGGTGGACGCGGTAACGGCCATCTGGGAGGCCACACCGGAGCACCCGGTCATCGTCAACCTGGCGGCGACGGTGGAGATGTCCACACCCAACGTGTTCGCCGATCAGATCGAATGGATGCACCGCCACCTCGCGCGGCGCGAGGGCATCGTGCTCAGCGTGCATCCGCACAACGACCGCGGCACCGCCGTGGCGGCGGCCGAGCTCGCTGTGATGGCCGGCGCCGAACGCGTGGAAGGTTGCCTGTTCGGCAACGGCGAGCGGACCGGCAACGTGGATTTGGTGACCCTCGCGCTCAATCTCTATACCCAGGGTGTGCACCCCGGGCTCGACTTCTCGCGCATCAACGATGTGGCACGCACCGTGGAGCAGTGCACCCGGCTTCCCATCCACCCACGGCACCCCTACGTGGGCGATCTGGTGTTCACCGCCTTCGCGGGCTCACATCAAGACGCAATCAAAAAAGGTTTCGCGGCGCGTAACAGCGACGAGCCCTGGGCGGTGCCCTATCTGCCCATCGATCCCGAAGACCTCGGCCGCACCTACGAGTCGGTGATCCGAGTCAACAGCCAGTCTGGCAAGGGCGGGGTCGCCTACCTGCTCGAGCGCGAGTACGGCCTGACCATGCCACGGCGCATGCAGGTAGAGTTCAGCCACGCGATACAGCGGGTTACCGACACCTCCGGCAAAGAGATCCATGCCGATGAGATGTGGGCGATCTTCCGCCGCGAATATCTGGAGCCCGCCGAGCCCATCGCCTACCTCGGCCAGTCGCTGTTCGACGCCGACGAGCGCCAGGGCATCCGCCTCAAAGTGCGCGAGAAGGGCCGCGACAAGGTTCTCACCGGCGTGGGCAACGGCCCCATCGACGCTCTGCTCGACGCCCTCGCCGCCGCGGTACGCGTGCAACACTACGAGGAGCACTCCATGGGCCGCGGATCCGACGCCCAGGCGGTGTGCTTCGTGGAGCTCGCCTGCGACGGCGTGGCCGGTGACATATTCGGCGTCGGCATCGACGGCAACATCGTCAGCGCCTCGGTCAAGGCTGTGATCAGCGGCATCAACCGCATCTGGGCACGGTTGCCGCCGACCCAGCGGGCGGCGCTGCTGCACCGAGAGTGGCCCGACCGACACTATGCGTAATACGCCGCGATGGGACTGAGGAGACGCCCGGGATTCGCACCGATGCCGCGCCAGCCTTACCCAAGCGACCGTCCCAGTGGCCAGAGATTCTCCGGACTCCGGTCTATACTGCGCTATCTGGCGCCCTACCGCTGGCGCGTGGCCGCGGCGGCGTTGGCGCTAGTGGTCGCCGCCGCCTGCGTGCTCGCCATCGGCCAGGGCCTGCGGTTGATCGTGGATCGCGGCTTCCTCGCCGGCGACGCCGAGCGACTCGACCGCTTGCTGCTGCTCACGCTGGCGCTCATCTCCGTGATGACGGCGGCCTCGGCGATACGTCACTACCTGGTGTCGTGGATCGGCGAGCGGGTGGCGGCGGATCTGCGCCGGGCGGTGTTCGATCACGTGGTATCCCTGGAGCCGGCCTTCTTCGAGGTCAACGGCGTGGGCGAAATCCAATCGCGTATCACCACGGACACCACGCTGCTGCAGACCATCCTCGGCTCCTCCTTCTCCATCGCCCTGCGCAACACGCTGCTGCTGGCGGGTGCGCTGATGATGCTGTTCATCACCAGCCTGAAGCTCAGCTCACTGGTGCTCCTCGGCCTGCCGCTGGTGCTGGCGCCCATCCTGATCTTCGGCCGCCGCGTACGCCGGCTCTCGCGGGCGAGCCAGGATCGGGTGGCGGACGTCGGCAGCTACGCCGGCGAGACGCTGCACGCCATCCGCACCGTGCAGGCCTTCGGGCACGAGGCGGAGGATCGCCGGCGCTTCCGCGAACGCGTC
>JAGFJL010000143.1 GCA_024102725.1 Nitrococcus mobilis | reverse complement strand
TGCATCACGGCATCGCCCCAGATGAGTAGATCCAGGTCGAGGCTGCGCGAGCAGAATTTGGCCGCATTCCGCCGCCGCCCATGCACGCGTTCGATCGCCCGAAGCTCGGCGTTCAATGTCAGTGCATCGACAACACTGGTGCGCAAGCCGATCACGCCGTTGTAGAACGCAGCGCCCACGAAGCCCACCGCCGCGCTTTCGTAGATCGGCGAGATGATAAGGTGACCGTAGCGACGGCGCAATTGCGCGATCGCTGAACGGACGTTGGTTTCGCGATCGATGTTGCTGCCGATGCTGACGTAGGCGCGTTTCATTTCGCTCTCGGTTTACCCCGCTCGATGGTGACGCCGGCGATCCGAGCGTTTGACAGCGCATGCAGCTTGCCGACACTCAGGCGCAGCCACGACACTGGGAAACGCTCCAACACGAGCGTGGCAACGCCCTCGGCGACACTTTCCAGCAAATAAAATTGACCGGCCACCACGAACTGACTGATGCTTTTGGCAACGGCAGCATAATCCAAGGCGTCGGCAAGTTCTCCGGAGGCCGCCGCTCGCCGCACATCGGTGCCTAGCTCGAGATCGAAGATGAGCGTTTGCCGGATGCGCCGCTCCCAGTCATAGACACCGATCACGGTCTCGACTCGAAGCTCACGTAGGAAAATACAATCCATCACAGCTCCCGCGCATATTACTGGTTGCAACTATATCGAGGCTGAACGGGCTTCTCCAACCGTGCCGACTTGACCCGCAGGGTTGGAGCGATTGCAATAACGGGCATGTCATCGGTCGCACTGACTATCGGGTTTGCCGTATTCGGCTATTTGTTCGGCTCCGTTTCCACGGCGGTCGTAATCTGCCGAGCGTTGGGGCTGCCGGATCCCCGTGGCGAGGGTTCGGGCAACCCGGGTGCGACCAATGTCCTGCGGATCGGCGGGCGTGTGCCCGCCGCTTTGACCCTGGTGGGCGATTTTCTCAAAGGCACGCTCCCGGTGCTCATTACGCGGGCAGTTACCGACGACATGGCCGCTATTGCTCTAGTGGGGTGGTCTGCCTTCGCGGGCCATCTTTACCCGATTTTCTTTGGCTTTCGCGGCGGTAAAGGGGTGGCGACGGGTCTGGGGGTGCTGCTGGGTTGGTCCTGGTTGGCGGTGGTTCTGACCGGCGGTAGCTGGTTGCTCATGGCGATGCTCACTCGTCTGTCATCGTTCTCCGCGCTGCTGGCGTTCCTGCTCGCGCCGAGTTTCCTTTGGTGGACGACACACAGTGTGGTCCTAGTCGGCACCATGGCGATCATGACGCTCATGCTCTATTGGCGCCACCGGAGCAACATCGCTAATCTCGTCGCCGGCAAGGAGAAGAAGATCGAGCTTTAAGTGTATGGTGCCCGGGCGGGTGCCGGCTCAACGTGCAGGCGGCTCGCGCAACTCGGTCAGAGGCCAACGCGCTGCGACATCGAAAGCGAGCGAATCGTGTTCTCCGGCAGAGAGTCGCAGCCAGCCTGCATAGGCCACCATGGCGGCATTGTCGGTACAGAATTCGATGCGCGGGTAGTAAATTCGAGCCCCCGAGGTTCGGGCGAGCTGTGCCAAGCGTTCGCGCAGCTTGCGGTTGGCGCTCACTCCGCCCGCCACCACCAAACGCTTCGCCCCTGTTTGCCTGAGCGCTTGGCGGCACTTTAGGTAGAGCGTATCGACCACCGCGTCCTGGAACGCCCGTGCCGTATCGGCGCGAATTTGATCGTCGAATTCAGCGGCGCCGCGCAGAGTGTTGAGCGTGTATGTTTTGAGGCCGCTGAAGCTGAAATCCAGCCCTGGACGGTTGGTCATGGGACGCGGAAAGCGGAACCGATCCGGATCGCCCTGCTCTGCCAGCTGCTCCAATGCGGGACCGCCCGGATAAGCGAGCCCCAGCAGTTTGGCAACTTTATCGAAGGCTTCGCCCGCCGCATCATCTAGGGATTCGCCGAGCAGCCGGTAGCGGCCGACGCCGGCGACTTGGACGAGCATGGTGTGCCCCCCCGAGACCAGTAGCGCGAGGAAGGGAAAGCGCGGTGGAGGTTCCTCCAACATGGGGGCGAGCAGATGAGCTTCCATGTGGTGGATGCCGAGTGCCGGGATGCCCAATGCGTAGGCGAGGCTGCGCGCGACGGCAGCGCCAACCAGGAGGGCTCCGGCCAGGCCGGGGCCGCGCGTATAGGCGATGCCGCCCAGCGCCAAACGGTCAGTGGCTGCGGCCTGTAGCGTCTCGTCGAGCAGCGGCAGCAGTTTGCGAATGTGATCGCGTGAGGCGAGCTCCGGTACGACCCCGCCATAGCGGGCATGTGAGTCGGCCTGGCTGTAGACACAGTGAGCGAGCAGGCCGGCGTGGCCGTCGTAGACCGCCACGCCTGTTTCATCGCAAGAGGTCTCGATACCCAGTACACGCATTGGGATGAGGTTCTCCACTGGTCTTGGCATTTAAATGCATCTATTATTTTGCGGATCGCCGGTATGTTGGTTAATATTACTCGTTTGCCTTACAAGTTTATTTTCCTCGAGTCTAAATTAAACGCATAGTACAACAGCCAGCCAAGAGGAGGTGTTTAGCTACATGCCACAGGTGAAGGTGCGCGAAAACGAGCCCTTCGAGGTCGCTCTGCGTCGCTTCAAGCGCTCTTGCGAGAAGGCTGGGATTCTCTCCGAGATACGCCGTCGGGAGCACTATGAAAAGCCAACACAAGTTCGTAAGCGCAAACAGGCGGCTGCGGTCAAACGGCATCTCAAGCGCTTGCAGCGTGAGCAACAGCGCCGTCAGCGTTTCTATTGATCGAATGCAGCGGACCACCTGGCGCCCCTCTAAATGAGCGAGCTGAAAGATCAACTCAACGAAGCGGTGAAGGCCGCGATGCGCGCCGCGGACAAGGTGCGCCTCGGTACGTTACGCATGGTCATGGCAGCCATCAAACAACGTGAAGTGGATGAACGACGCGAGCTCTCGAACGGCGATGTTCTGGCCGTTCTTGGCAAAATGCTCAAGCAGCGACGCGAGTCCTATGCGCAATACCGCGACGCCGGGCGGCAGGATCTGGCCGAGAAGGAACAGGCCGAGATCGAATGTATCAGCGAGTTCATGCCGCTGCCGCTCTCGGATGCCGAAATCGATCAGCTTATCGATGCGGCGATCACCGAGACGCAAGCCCGGTCCATCAAAGACATGGGTAAGGTCATGGGGCTACTCAAGCCCAAGGTGCAAGGCCGAGCCGAATTGAGCGTTGTCAGTGCCCGCGTGAAAGGGCGTTTGTCGAACGTATGAGCGTGCCGGGCCAGCGCGTGTGCATGTTCCGGGGTGGGCTTGTCATGCACCGAGGAGGTTAATCGACAACCGGGCCATGGCCGGAAAAATACCCGAGCGTTTCATCGATGAATTGCTCAGTCGAACCGACATCGTCGATGTCATCGGTGAGCGCCTGCAGCTGAAACGAACGGGACATAACCATCACGCCCTGTGTCCTTTTCACGGCGAGAAAACGCCTTCCTTCACCGTCAGCCAAACCAAACAATTTTATCATTGTTTCGGGTGTGGCGCGCATGGTACCGCCATTCGCTTCCTGATGGAGTACGAGCGGATGGATTTTCGGGAGGCGGTGAGACGGCTTGCGCAGCGGGTCGGCTTGGAGCTCCCGGCGGCGGCGCGCGAGGAAAAGATCGAGCGGCACGAGGGGCTCTACCGGGTGGTTGCCCAGGCCGCGGAGCTTTACCGGTATTGGTTACACCACCACCCGCAGGGTCGGCGGGCGTTGGACTATCTCAAAGCCCGCGGGCTCAGTGCCGAGATCGTGGCGCGCTTCGAACTCGGCTTTGCTCCGCCTGGGTGGAACCACCTCGCTCGGGCGATACCCGAGCATCACGATTTGGTGGCCGTTGGGCTGCTCGTTCGAAGGGAAGACAAGCGAACCTATGATCGGTTCCGCGATCGGATTATGTTTCCAATTCGCGATCAGCGGGGGCGTATAATCGGCTTTGGCGGGCGCTCGCTCGGGGATGGGCAGCCTAAGTATCTGAATTCATCGGATTCCCCAATTTTTCACAAGGGGCAGGAACTTTACGGCCTCGACAAGGTCCTTGAGTCGGACCGGCGACCGGCCGATGTTCTGATTGTGGAAGGTTATATGGATGTGGTGGCCCTGGCGCAATATGGCCTGCCACGGGTGGCGGCCACGTTGGGTACGGCTACGTCCACGGTTCAGGTTGAGCGGTTGTTCCGCTTAACTCGCGATTTGATATTTTGCTTCGATGGCGATGCAGCGGGTCGCCAAGCCGCGTGGCGGGCGCTGGTGAATACATTGCCTGCGTTGCAGGGCGGGCGCCAGGCGCATTTCCTCTTCCTTCCTGAGGGGGAGGATCCGGACAGTTTCGTGCGCTCGCGCGGACGGGCGGCGACCGCGGCTGTGCTGCGCGAGGCGCAGCCGTTATCGGATTTTTTACTTGAGCGGCTAACTGCCGGTGTGGATATGGCCAGCCTCGACGGGCGGGCCCGTCTAGTGGACGAGGCGCTACCGCTGCTGCAACGGCTACCGGTGGACGTGTTCCGACGCATGCTGATCGAGCGGTTGGCGGGGCTCGCGCAGTTGGAGCCCGATTATATCGAAGCCTGCGTCGGTGCAGGTGAGCGTTCTGAGTTGAAGCCGGTTGCGCGTTCTGCGCGACGGCTGCGCGGAATGCCGACGGTGCGGCGCACTCCGGTGCGGTTGGCGCTCGCGCTGCTTTTGCACCGTCCGGCGTTGGCGCAGTTGGTCGACGATGATGAGGTTGACAGCCTGCGGGATTTGGCGATCCCAGGTTTGCCGCTGTTAGTGCAATTACTTGAATTGATTCACATGGAACCGCATATCAGCAGTGGTGCGTTGCTGGAGCGTTACCACGATAGCGAGCATGCAACGGCGCTGTGGAAGCTTGCAACATGGGACCCTATGGTTCCGGATTTTGGGATGGAGGCGGAGTTCCGGGATGCCTTGGTGCGGGTGCGCGCATTGCTGCACCGCAAGCGTCTGCAATACTTAAATGAAAGATTGCAGCGAGGTGAGCTGACCGCCGCAGAGTGGCAAGAGTGGGTGCACCTCAAGCAGCACTCTTAAGACAAAGCTGTTATATCTGCCAGAGTAGACATGCGAACTCAATAGGTTATATTTAACACTTAATAGTCTTTATAAGCCTATACACCGTACAATCTCATTAAGCCAGTCAATAAACCCATTATGACTATTCAGGATCAGCAGTCCCAAATCAGAGAACTCATCGCCCGCGGTAAGGAACAGGGCTACCTCACCTATGCTGAGGTTAACGATCATTTGCCCGATGATATCGTAGATCCGGAGCAGATCGAAGATATTATCGGCATGATTAATGACATGGGGATTAGCGTCCATGAGACGGCTCCCGACTCCGATACGCTGCTCCTGAGTGATGCTGCGGTCGCGACGGATGAGGACGAAGCCGAAGAGGCCGCAGCGGCGCTGGCATCCGTGGACGCGGAGTTCGGTCGAACCACTGATCCCGTGCGTATGTATATGCGTGAGATGGGGACAGTGGAACTGCTCACCCGAGAGGGCGAGATCGAGCTTGCCAAACGCATCGAGGAAGGGCTCGATCAGGTGCTGCGTGCGCTGTCAGCGTATCCTGAGTCGGCGCGCACGCTGTGCTCCTTGCATAAGCATGTGGAGGCAGGGCGGCTTCGTCTATCGGAGATCCTCGCCGGTTTTCGGAGCCTGGAAGACGAGCTGGGCAGCGGCTCGGATGCGGTGGATGTCTCGGTGGGCGTAGATGAGGACGATGAGGATGAAGAGTCCGCCGCCGGCGCGGACAGCGGCCCGAATCCGGAGCAGGCGGTTCAGCTGTTCAATCGCATTCGGGAGCTGCACGATACACTGATGCGCGCCTTGCAGGAGCAAGGCAGTGATTCGCAGCTCTACCATGAGCTGCGCGAAGAGATGGGCAATCTCTTCCTCTCCATGAAGCTTGCTCCGAAGGTGATCGATGGTATGGCCGAAAACTTACGGAAAGCCGTCGAGCGCATCCGCCGTGCCGAACGGGAGGTGACCCGGATCTGTGTCAAGCAGGCCGGTATGCCACGTAAAGAGTTCATTGCCTTGTTCCCGGGACGGGAAACCGATCCAAGCTGGGTGGACGAGCTGATCCGGGCGGACAAGCCGTATTCTGAAGCCATGGCCGAGCGTAGGCAGGCGCTGCTCGAAGCCCAGGTCGGTTTGGCAGCCATCCAGGAGGCTACCGGCTTGGCGGTGAGCGAGGTCAAGGAGATCAACCGCCGCATGTCCATCGGCGAGGCCAAGGCTCGGCGGGCGAAAAAGGAGATGGTGGAGGCGAACTTGCGCTTGGTCATTTCCATCGCTAAAAAGTACACCAATCGTGGCCTGCAGTTTCTGGACTTGATTCAGGAGGGCAATATCGGCCTGATGAAAGCGGTGGACAAATTCGAATATCGGCGTGGTTACAAGTTCTCCACCTACGCCACCTGGTGGATCCGCCAGGCGATTACCCGTTCAATCGCCGACCAGGCGCGGACCATTCGCATCCCAGTGCATATGATCGAGACCATCAACAAGCTCAACCGAACCTCGCGGCAGATGCTCCAGGAGATGGGCCGCGAACCGCAGCCGGATGAGCTGGCCGAGCGCATGGAGATGCCCGAAGATAAGGTGCGCAAGGTCCTAAAGATCGCCAAGGAGCCCATCTCGATGGAAACCCCCATCGGCGACGATGAGGATTCCCACCTCGGGGACTTCATCGAAGACGCGGCGGTGATGTCGCCGGTCGACTCGGCGACCCGCGAGGGTCTGAAAGAGTCTGTGCGCGAGGTGCTGGCTGGGTTGACCCCGCGCGAGGCGAAGGTGCTGCGGATGCGATTCGGCATCGATATGAATACCGACCATACCTTGGAGGAGGTCGGCAAGCAATTCGACGTCACCCGCGAGCGGATCCGCCAGATCGAGGCCAAGGCGCTGCGCAAGCTGCGCCATCCGACCCGCTCGGAGTCGCTGCGCAGCTTTCTGGACGAGACCTGAAGTGTTGCGTTGCCGCGACGCGGCAATTGCCGTAAGCGCTCGAAGCGCTGTGCGGCGGCAAATCCCTGGCTGGGATGTGCCGCCGCACGCAGTGGCAGCATAGCCAGTCACTTTCTTTCCTGGTTTCATGTGCCCATTACTCGACGTGCTAGGTCGAGATCCCTTGCAAGGGTTATACTTGCGCCCTGCGGAATTTTCACAAAGCGCACCGCACAGGGCCTGTAGCTCAGTTGGTTAGAGCAGGGGACTCATAATCCCTTGGTCGCAGGTTCGAGTCCTGCCGGGCCCACCATAAAAATAATTGCTTACAGATAAGCAGCGGGTCAGTAAATAGGGTTGGGGTACAACTTCGTGCCTCACTGGCTTGCCCATTCCACTGCGCTGCGCTCCACCCTTTGACGCCCAAAGCGTGACAGTCACGCTTCGCTGTCCATCCGGGCGGCCGCGCATCGACCCCCCTGGCCGGGGCCCCACCCCGGGCGCAATAGTATTAGAGACCCAACGGCCGCGTTTTTTTATTGTGGCCGTATAAAGGTGATCGCCGTTATGGCATAACGGGCGCTATGGGCTGCTCCGCGGCGTCTCCCTTCCATTTGCCGGGCCCATTGTGATGTACTTCTCTTGACCTAATAGTGCCCCAACACTAGTATTTATCTTGACCACGCCTGCCGTTTCGTCGGCCGGCCGCAGGGCTTCAGGGAAACCTGAGGCCCTTTGCTTTATCTGGGGAGAGATCGCGGATGCGCACCGCGATTTACATAGACGGCTTCAATTTGTACTACGGTTCGCTCAAAGGCACCCCCTATCGGTGGTTAGACTTACGGGAGGCGTGTCGTAGAGCTCTCAAGGCGCACCATGAGTTTGTTCTGATCCGCTACTTTACGGCACACATTACCCCTAGACCTATCGCACCGCACGACCATGGCCCGGAGCACCAGAAGTTGTACTTGAAGGCGTTGCAGGTAGAGCTGGACCCCAGCGACTGGACAGGGATCGAGGCCTGCTAAGTGAAGTCTTCTGGCTTAAAGTTCTCGAAAGAGAAGGAGCAGAAGATGACCCGGAGAAAGCGACGCAATCACTCCTCGGCATT
>JAGFJL010000134.1 GCA_024102725.1 Nitrococcus mobilis | reverse complement strand
GGGCGGCGAGCGCGGCGCGGTTGGCCGCCAGGGCGTGGGCGACGCTCGAGCGGCCCTCGCGCAGTGCCCGGCCCAGAAGCGCCACCTCCTCGAGCTTTTGCACCCCAAAGGCGAGCCAGCTCTTGAGTTCATCGTCCAGCCGTGTCTCGCCGGTGAGGTCGACGGGCACATGCAGCAGTGAGCAGGACGGCGCCAGCCAAAGCCGCTCGCCGAGTTGCTCCTGGGCACGCTCCAGCGGTTCGAGCCAAGCCTCGATGTCGGTGCGCCAGATGTTGCGGCCATCGACCACGCCGGCGGAGAGCACTTTCTCCTCGGGAAACCGCGACAGGATTTCACTCAGCTGCTCCGGTGCCCGCGCCAGGTCCACGTGCACGCCGCCGACCGGCAACCGTAGGGCTAAGTCCAGATTGTCACCCAACCCACCGAAATAAGTGGTTAGCAGCAGCTTGGGGCTGTGTTGGGCTGCGAGCTGTTGGTAAGCTGCTTTGAAGGCGGTTTGCCAGGCCGCGTCGAGATCGCAGACCAGGATGGGCTCGTCGATTTGGACCCATTCGACGCCGCGCCCAGCCAGACATTTGAGAAGTTCGGCATAGATCGGCAGCAGCCGTGCCAGCAGTTCGAGCTTATCGAACGCCGCGCCGCGCGCTTTGCCGAGCCACAAATAGGTGAGGGGGCCGATCAAGACGGGTTTGCTGCGCAGACCCTCGGAGCGGGCCTCGTCGATTTGCGCCTCGAGCGCGCGCGCATGCAGCATGAAACGCTGGTCGCGGGCTAATTCGGGGACGATGTAGTGGTAGTTGGTGTCGAACCACTTGGTCATCTCGCAGGCGGTGACGTCCTCCCCGCACGGGGCTCGGCCGCGGGCCATTCGAAAATAGCAGTCGAGGTCGACGCCGTGCTCGCCAATCTCCCGGCCGAAGCGCTCGGGTATCACGCCGAGCAGCGCGGAGGTGTCCAGCACGTGATCGTAGAAGGAGAAATCCCCCACCGGCACGAGATCCAGACCGGCCTCGGTCTGCAACGCCCAGTGCCGGGAGCGCAAGTCACGCCCCATGTGCCGCAGCGTGTCCTGGTCGATTTCACCCCGCCAGTAGGCATCGAGCGCACGTTTGAGCTCGCGGCGCGCTCCGATCCTCGGGAAGCCCAATGCATGTGTGGTGGCCACAGTATCCTCCGATGAAGTACCTCGTTTGTCAGCCAATCAGTGTCGGCGTTGATTGACTATGAGACAATTTCAAATTATTCAGAAATAACATGAATTATTTTCATATTCATGTTTGACTTCCCCATGTACCTGGAACTCCGTCATCTACGTACCCTGCAGGCGATTCGCGCTACGGGGAGCCTGGCCGCGGCCGCAGCGCGGCTGCACGTCACCCAAAGCGCCTTGTCGCACCAGATCAAGGCATTGGAGCAGCGCTTCGATACGGCGCTGTTCTTCCGCCAATCGCGGCCGCTGCGTTTGAGCCCGGCCGGGGGGCTGCTGGCGGATCTCGCCGAGCGGTTGCTGCCCGAGGTGGCGGTGGTGGAGCAGCGCCTCGCGGACATGGCGCTCGGGCGCCAAGGCCGGCTGCACATCGCCATCGAATGCCACAGCTGCTTCCAATGGCTGCTGCCTACCATGGACCGTTATCGGGAGGACTGGCCAGGGGTGGAGATGGACCTCTCGCTCGGGTTTAGCTTCCATCCCTTGCCGGCCTTGGTGCGCGGCGAAATCGACTTGGTGGTGACCTCCGATCCGGATCCGGATCTGCGGGGGATTCATTACGAGCCGCTGTTTCGCCACGAGGTGCTCCTGGCGATGCATATCGGCTCGCCCTTGGCGCGCAAGGCCTGGTTGGCGCCGCAGGATCTGGCGGCCGCGACGCTGATCACCTATCCGGTGTGCCGTAGCCGTCTGGACGTGTTCGCCCGCTTCCTCGAGCCGGCCGGCGTGGAGCCGGCGGCCGTGCGGACCTCGGAGCTCACGGTGATGATCATTCAGCTCGTGGTGAGCCGGCGCGGCGTGGCGGCCCTGCCGAGCTGGGCGCTGGACGAGTACCGCGATCAGGGACAGCTCATCGCCCGCCCCTTGGGCCGCGGCGGGCTCTGGAGCCCATTGTATGCCGCGGTCCGTGAGGCGAGTCGGGAGGCTCCGTTCATCGAGGCCTTTCTGGGGCTTGCACGCGCGGTAACCGCCGAGCGGCTGAGTGGAATCGAGCCGCTGGGTGCCTGAGCAACGCGCTTGCTTTGGGCGCCGATACCCAATATATTGGGCTTCGCTGTTATTCAACAACCTATATTTAGGTTGTGAGGGGTGGGAAACGCCGGTGTAAATCCGGGGCTGTCGCGCAACGGTAACGCGGCTTTGACCGCGAAGCCCGATCACCACCCGAGACCACGGATGCCGTCGCTCGCGGCGATGTCCGGCCGTAGGAGACCTTCGCGTCAAAGGCTCCCGGTATGGGTGCATTCCGCTTCGTGGGCTGTCCCTGCCCGGTGACTGCGCGCGGGTTCCTCCGATCGAAGGATCTGATACCGGAGGTGACCATGCCGGCTCAAAGCGCCGTTTCCCCGCCAGCTGAATCGTTCGAACACCCTGAATCCCACGCCATGGACCTTCATGTCATCCGTCGGGACGGCCAGATCTCCGGCTTCGACCCGGGCAAGATCACGCTCGCCATGACCAAGGCCTACCTGGCCGTCGAGGGTGCCAATGCCTCGGGCTCGCAGCGCATCCGCGAGACGGTGTCGTGCCTGGTCGGCCAGGTGGTCGACGCGTTGAGTCGCCGCCAGCCCGCCGGCGGCCGTGTCCACATCGAGGATATTCAAGATCAGGTCGAGCTGGCGCTGATGCGGGCCGGCGAACACCGCGTGGCGCGCGCCTACGTGCTCTATCGCGAGGAGCGGGCCCGTGCCCGGCAAGACCAGGCCGAGCCCGTGGCGGCCCAGACTGAGGCCCTGCGCGTGACTCGGGCGGACGGCAGCCAAGTAGCGCTTGACGAGGCTCGCCTGCGCCGCCTCGTCGAGGAGTCCTGCCGGGGCATCGCCGGGGTGGAGGCGGAGGCGATCGTTGCGGAGACCCGCCGCAACCTCTACGACGGGATTCCCGAGACGGAGATCGGCACGGCCTTGGTGATGTGCGCCCGCACGCTGATCGAACGCGAGCCGGGCTACAGCTACGTCGCCGCGGGCTTGCTGCTGAATACGCTGCGCCGCGAGGCCCTGAGCTTTCTCGGTGGAGCCGAGGCGGCAGCCACCTTCGAAGAGATGACCGAGCGCTATCCGGATTACTTCATCGCCTATGTGCGCCGTGGGGCGGAGCTGGAGCTGCTGGACCCCAGGCTGCTCGAATTCGATCTGGAACGGCTCGGCCGGGCGCTCGAGCCGGCGCGCGACCGCCAGTTCGGCTATCTTGGCCTGCAGACCCTCTACGATCGCTACTTCCTGCACTACGACGGCACGCGCTTCGAGCTGCCGCAGGCGTTTTTCATGCGCGTCGCCATGGGGCTCGCGCTGAACGAGATCGACCGGGAGGAGCGTACCGCGGAATTCTATCGGCTGCTGTCGTCTTTCGACTTCATGAGCTCCACCCCCACGCTGTTCAACGCGGGCACGCGCCGGCCGCAGCTTTCGAGCTGCTATCTCACCACGGTGCCCGACGATCTCGACGGCATCTACTCGGCCATCCGCGACAACGCGCTGCTCTCCCAGTTCGCCGGCGGGCTCGGCAACGACTGGACCCGCGTGCGCGCGCTTGGCGCCCACATCAAGGGCACCAACGGCCGCTCCCAGGGCGTGGTGCCGTTCCTCAAAGTGGCCAACGATACGGCGGTCGCGGTCAATCAGGGCGGAAAGCGACGGGGAGCGGTCTGCGCCTATCTGGAGACCTGGCACCTGGACATCGAAGAGTTCCTGGAGCTGCGCAAGAACACCGGCGACGATCGCCGCCGCACCCATGATATGAACACCGCCAACTGGGTGCCGGATCTGTTCATGCGCCGGGTCATCGACGAGGCGGACTGGACCTTGTTCTCGCCGGACGAGGTGCCCGATCTGCACAATCTCTATGGTGCGGCGTTCGAGGCCCGCTACCACGAATACGAGGCGAGCGCCGAGCGCGGCGAGATCCGCAACTATAAGCGCATCTCCGCCGTTGCGCTGTGGCGGCGCATGCTCACCATGCTCTTCGAGACCGGCCATCCCTGGATCACCTTCAAGGACGCCTGCAACGCGCGCTCGCCGCAGCAGCATACCGGCGTGGTGCACTCATCCAATCTCTGCACCGAGATTACACTCAACACCTCGGACGATGAGATCGCGGTGTGCAATCTCGGCTCGGTCAACCTGGCGGCCCACATCGGCGCCGACGGCCTCGACTCGGCACGGTTGGAGCGCACCGTGCGCACCGCCATGCGCATGCTCGACAATGTCATCGACATAAACTGGTACAGCGTCCCCCAGGCGCGCCGGGCCAATCTGCGCCATCGGCCGGTGGGCCTCGGGCTGATGGGCTTCCAGGATGCGCTCTACCGGCTCGGCCTGCCGTACGCCTCCCGGGAGGCGGTGGACTTCGCTGACCGCTCCATGGAGGCGATCAGCTACTACGCCATCCAGGCCTCCAGCGAGCTCGCGCAGGAGCGCGGCGCCTATGCGAGTTTCGCGGGCTCGCTGTGGAGCCGGGGTATCCTGCCCATCGACTCGCTTCGCCTGCTCGCCGAGCAGCGCGGTGAGGCGCTGGCCATGGATACGTCCACCACCCTCGACTGGGATACCCTGCGCTCGCGGGTCCGGCGCGGCGGCCTGCGCAACTCGAACTGCCTCGCCATCGCGCCTACCGCGACTATCGCCAACATTGTCGGCGTCTCGCCGAGTATCGAGCCCACTTATCAGAACCTCTTCGTCAAATCCAACCTCTCCGGCGAGTTCACCGTGGTGAACCCCCATCTGGTCGAGGCGCTCAAGGCGCGCGGGCTCTGGGATGCGGTGCTGGTCAACGACCTCAAGTATTTCGACGGCTCGATCCAGGCGATCGAGCGGATTCCCGAGGAGCTCAAGGCGCTCTACGCCACGGCCTTCGAGATCGATCCCAACTGGCTGGTGGAGGCCGCGAGCCGCCGGCAGAAGTGGCTCGATCAGTCGCAGTCACTGAACCTCTACTTGGCCGAGGCCTCGGGGCCGAAGCTCGATGCGCTGTATCGCAACGCCTGGCGCTGCGGGTTGAAGACGACCTATTACCTGCGCTCGCTGGGAGCGACGCACGTGGAGAAGTCCACCGTCGCCGACGGTGCCCTCAACCGGGTGGCCGCCGCCCCTGCGGCGCAGACCTGTGCCGTCGATGATCCAGAATGCGAGGCCTGCCAGTAGGGGTGGGTGCGAAACTCGCCCCGCGTCCGTCGTTACGTCCGTCATCAAGGAAGGAGAAAACCGATCATGCTGACCTGGAACGAGCCCACCACTGCCGCAACCGCTCAGACACCCGTGCCGGTGTCGGGCGGCCCCACCGGGCTGGATGCGCCCGAGCGTGGCGCCGTGCGGATCCGCGTCGACGACAAGCGCATCATCAACTGCCGCGCCGATCTCAACCAGCTGGTGCCGTTCAAATACCACTGGGCCTGGGAGAAGTACCTGCAGGGCAGCGCCAATCACTGGATGCCCCAGGAGATCCCCATGGGCCGGGACATCGAGCTGTGGAAGCGCCGCGACGGGCTGACCGAGGACGAGCGCACCATCGTCAAGCGCAGCCTCGGGTTTTTCTCCACGGCGGACTCGTTGGTGGCGAACAACCTGGTACTGGCCGTCTACCGCCACATCACCAACCCCGAGTGCCGGCAGTACCTGCTGCGCCAGGCCTTCGAGGAGGCGCTGCACACCCACGCCTACCAGTACGTCATCGAATCCCTGGCGATGGACGAGGGCGAGGTGTTCAACATGTACCGGGAGGTGCCCTCGGTCGCGCGCAAGGCGGAATGGGCGTTGCCCTTCACCGAAAGCCTGGGCGATCCGGACTTCCGCACCGGCACGCCGGCGGCGGACCAGCGGCTGCTGCGCGACCTGATCGCCTTCTACGTATGCTTCGAGGGGGTCTTCTTCTACACCGGCTTCGCGCAGGTGCTGGCGATGGGCCGGCGCAACAAGATGACCGGCACCGCCGAGCAGTTCCAGTACATCCTGCGCGACGAATCCATGCA
>JAGFJL010000125.1 GCA_024102725.1 Nitrococcus mobilis | reverse complement strand
GAAGGCGGCAGCAGGTAGTTCGTCTGGCGGTCAACCTGGATGAAACGGCTCATCGCATCCTTACTCAGATCGTGGGCTCGGTAAACATTATCCCATTACAGCGAAGGAAAGTCCGACAGACTGCTAGGGCGGTTCCATGTCACCGAGTGCCGCAGGTGCGCTCGCAAAGCGAGATCCCTCGTGATTGGGCGGTTCGGTTCGGAGGCGGACGCGGCCGCGTCGGTGGCTGCAAAAGGGCCTTGCGACGCACCGCCGGGCGAGGGGGCGGCGTGGCTGCGCCGCCATGTCATGCAGCTGGCGGGCGAGATAGGTGAGCGCAATGTGTATCGCCCGGACGCGCTGGAGGCAACGCAGGCGTATCTGCGGGCGTGCTGGCAAGACCAGGGCTATACGGTTGCCGAGCAGGCCTACACGACGCGAGGGGTATTCTGCGCCAACCTCGAGGTCATGCCGGCCGGGTGCCGGTCCGACGGGCGGATCCTATTGGTGGGTGCGCACTACGACACCGTGCCCGGCAGTCCCGGGGCCAACGACAATGCGACTGGTGTGGCCACCCTGCTCGAGCTCTCCCGGCGTTATGCCGCCGCGCGGTTGCCCGGCGAGCTACGCTTCGTTGCCTTCGCCAACGAGGAGTCGCCGTTTTTTCTTACTCCTGATCAGGGCAGCCTGCGCTATGCAAGCCGCGCCCGCTCTCGGGGCGAGAACATTCGCTTGATGATCTCTTTGGAGACCATGGGCTGCTACCGTGATCGACCCGGCTCGCAGGCTTATCCACCGTTGCTGCGCTATTGCTTTCCGGAGCAGGGTAACTTCATCGCTTTCGTATCGAACCTGCGGTCACGGCCGGCTTTGAAACGCCTGGTGCGGGCGTTTCGGTCCGCCACCGATTTCCCGGCGGAGCATATCGCCACCCTGGCCATGATCCCTGGGGTTGCCTGGAGTGATCATCTTTCGTTTTGGCGCCAGGGCTATCGTGCGGTAATGGTTACCGACACGGCGTTTTACCGCTATCCCTACTACCACACTGCGCAGGATACCCCGGAGAAGGTGGACTACAGCCGTCTCGCCGCCGTGACGGATGGCCTCACTCAGGCACTGTGGACGCTCGCCCGGCAGCGCCGGCTCTGATCCGTAAGCGAGTCACTGTTCATCGGTTTGCGGTACCGAGCGGAAGTCTTTGCGATATTCGTAACACTTAATCCGGCAAGTTCGGGCATGTGGTTGAGCCCGGTCCGCACAGGCTGGCCGGCGGTGGGGATAGCCGTGAGTTTGCTTGCCGCCGGCATGTGGCTGTGATGGACTTGCGCTTCCCTTATCCCAACCGGCGGCGTTTATGGTTGCGGTCGTCGATATCGCCTTGCCGTTTTTCGCCCTGATTTTCACCGGCTACGGGGCCGGGCGCAGCCGTTTACTGAACGCCGGCAGCGTGGTGGGCCTCAATGTCTTCGTCTTTTATTTCGCGTTGCCTGCGTTGCTTGTAGTAAAGGTGTCGCAAGCGCCTGCAGCCCCGGCCGATGCGGCTCTGGCGCTGGTCGGCACCTATTACAGTGCCGGTTTGCTGCTGTTTACCGTGACCTTTATGCTGGGACGGCGGCTGTTCGGCGTCTCGGATGCGGTGGGCGCCCTACAGGGCTTGGGGGCGACCTTCTCTAACGTCGGCTTTGTCGGGCTGCCGCTGGTAATTTCGGCCTATGGGGATGAGGCGGCACTGCCGGCGATGCTCATCGTGATCGGCGACGGTGTGCTCATGGTGGGGCTCGCCACTGCGATCATCGAAGCGGATCAGGGCGCGGGCCGCGGTGGGTTCACGCTGTTGCGTACGGTCGGTTATGGTTTGCTGCGCAATCCGATCATCGTCGCCAGTCTCCTAGGGCTAGCGCTGCATCTGGGCACGGTTACGCTTCCCGCTCCATTGCTTGCCTACGCGGGCTTGCTCGCCGATGCCGCCGGCCCTTGCGCACTTTTTGCACTGGGCGCGACTTTGGCCAGTCAGCCGATCCGTGAGGGTGCCGTCGAGACCGGATTTCTGAGCCTCATGAAACTGGTCGTCCATCCGCTGCTGGTAGGCGGCATGGCGCTGTTCGTCTTCCACCTGCCGCCGCTTTGGGCGGCGGTCGCCATAACCCAGGCCGCTTTACCCACGGGCGCCAACGTCTATGTGTTGGCCCAGCGCTATCAGATTCATGCCGGGTCGATCTCGACTACCGTGCTGGTCTCGACCACACTGGCAGTGCCGACGGTCTCGGCGGTACTCTCATGGCTCTATCCTGTGGGTTGAGCGTCATAATCGGAACCGCCCGGCCACGCGCAAAACCATACTGCTATGGATTATACGTACGAGGTGTCGCACGGACCGGCGGCATCCGGCGAAGACAACCGGCATGCGCTGAACCGGAGATGCGATGGGCGAAAACGACACTCCCCAAGTACGATCAGCCGGCAATAAGCCGCGGGTTGGGCACTGGCTTGCGGGGATAGGACTGGGGCTTGCCTTGCTCGGCGGGGCGCTCGTTTTGTTACCGGGCCCGGGGTATCGCTGGCAACTGTTGGAGCTTAGCCCGGCATTCACTTTGCTACGCTGGGGCGCGCTCATCGGATTGGCCGGCGGTTTTGTAAGCGTGCTGGCCTTGTTGGTGATCTTTAGCGGCCGGGGTCGGCGTACGCCGCGGGCCGTGTTCGCTTCGATTGGGCTGCTAGTCGGGGCGGTAAGCTTCGGGGTGCCCTGGGCGCTGCTGCAGCAGGCCCGCAGCGTGCCCCCCATTCACGACATTACCACCGATACCGCGCAGCCGCCTGCTTTTCATGCCCTTCTGTCCGCGCGCCGGAAGGCGCCCAATCCCGCCGTCTACGGTGGCCCGAGCGTCGCGCGCGCCCAGCAGCAGGCCTATGCGGATATCCAGCCTCTGTACTTGCAGGTAACTCCCAAGCAAGCCTTTGCGGCCGCGCTTGAAGTGGCCAAGGATATGGGCTGGGGGATTGTCGCAGCCGCGCCGCCGGCAGGGCGTATCGAGGCGACGGCCACCACCTTCTGGTTCGGATTCAAAGACGATGTCGTGATCCGTGTTCGTGCCGCCGGGCCGGGCGCCCGGGTGGATATCCGTTCGGTCTCGCGGGTCGGGGTCAGCGACCTCGGCAAGAACGCCGAGCGGATCCGGCGATTTCGTGACCGACTCACTCGGGCGCTCACCGGGGAGTCGCCTGCGCCATTGGCTTCGTGATCGACGGTAAACTGATCATGTGGCTCCGCGCACCGGGGGGCTATCTATAAAGAAGTTGGGATCGCATCGGGCGATGAGCACTACTTGACGAAGCTAAAGCTATGAGCAAGACAAAGGAGAGAATGCCGATGTCGGATATGGATTGCACCCGCCTCACTCGCATTGCCGGCCCTTGCGGGCTGTGTGGCCTGCTACTCACGCTGTTGGCAATCGCCGGAGCTGCCGTCGCCAAGCCGCTGCCGACGATGCCTGTGTTGCCGCTGGAACTCGGCCAAAAAGCGGTGCTGGCCGCGGTGAGCGCTTGCAGTGCGGACGGCTATCGGGTTAGTGCGGCGCTCGTCAATCGCAATGGCGTCCTTAAGGCGTTTGCACGAGCGGATGGGGCCGGGCCGCATACGGTGGACAGCAGCCGCCATAAGGCCTATACCGCGGCTAGCTTGCGTGAATCGACGGCCAAACTGGCCACCTTGATTGCCAAACACCCGGAACTCCAAGCGCTGCGGGATATGAATGCCTCGATCCTTATCCTTGCCGGCGGACTGCCGATCCGAATCGCCGGTGAGTTCGTCGGCGGCATCGGCGTCGGTGGAGCCCCCGGCGGCCACCTGGACGAGCGCTGCGCCCGTGCGGGATTAACGGCTATCGAGGCCGAAACCGCGGCTGGTAAACCGTAGGGCAATCGGAAATGTCGCTTGCCATATGAGGTGCAGCGGGCGGCTGAAATATGCTAATCATTGTTGACTCGCTATGATGCTGTGCTATATGAAGTGACCGTCAGCCAACGGGGTCTTTGTTGGTCCGTGTTAAGTTTTGACGTAAGCTTTTGATTGGTTGAAAACGTGGCTATGAAACTGGCGCTGCATCTGCGGTTAGGAGCTTATTCCGGCTGCGGATGAGTGTGGCGTTCATTGCATAATCTCAACCGCAGCTCTCCAGGGGCATCATGTTAAGTTCACCACCAATTGTCTACCTAGTGATCTTGATCGTGCTGGCGGCCGTCGTGCGCCTAACGATCATGCACAATAGACCCACTCCGACCGCCGGTGGCGGTATCGTCATGGCGATCGGAATATTTGGGCTGGCGGCGTTACAACGGATTCCGGCGCTTGCTGCGTTCTTGAATGAACCTTTGGCACTCCTATTATCCGTGATCTGGTTATTTACGGGGGCCGCGTATCTGATCGATTTTTTCAAGGGGACCCTGCATGTCCATACGGAGTCTCCGATCGGCCGTTTCGGTATCGGAACCTGGGTCGCCGGCACGGCTGTCCTGGCAAGAATGGAGATGGTTGGCGTCGAGGATTGGTCGATGACCGTAGAGGCGATGCTGGGATTCATCGCCCTGCTGCTTTGGATCTGGTACATCCCTCTGGCATTGGAGGGTTTCAAGGCCATGCGGGCGTGTCACGAGCGGCTGCAGACCCGCGGCGTGATCCTGCTCTCGACGGTGAGTACGCAGTCACTTGCCCTCATTGCGGCCGATTTGGCGTATAGCGCCCCTCTTATTCCATGGTTCGATCCCGGGGTTTGGCGTGTGCTCTTCGCGGGGGTCGCAACCGTTCTGATCGTGCTGGGCACCGGTTTCTACATCGTCGGTGTGGGATTAATCCTGCAGCGTTACTGGCGGCAGAAGAATTGGACGCTGGTCCATGACTGGGATAACACCAACTGCATTCTCCATGGAGCGATGTCGATTACCGGGCTTGCCGCCGTTTTGAGCGGGACCATTCCTATCCTGATTTGCCTGCTGATTTGGCTCTATGTGTTTACCATGTTCATTCTGGTCGAGCTCATCGAGGTGGCTAGAGCCTATCTACGCATCAAAGCACTTGGCTGGCAGGAAGGCGTCTTTACCTACCATGTTTCACAATGGGCACGAAACTTTACTTTTGGTATGTACTACGCTTTCACTTGGGCCTTTATCCAGCATTTCGAAACCTATCTAGTGTCGCCGCTTGCGGGCCTCTTCCACTGGATACTGACGTACGGTCAATATTTCGTGTTGCTGTTTTTGTTGATCGAAATAGGATTGTACCTGAGAGACCATATCGATCTGAAGTTTCCGCTGCGGTTCAAAGGGCCGGAACGAATCCGAATCCGGCAAGGATGAGCAGAATAAATCCGAGCTACGCAGCGGTGTGGCTGGATTGTTTTTAGGTGAGAGGTCCGTTGGATCAAAGAAATGGCCGGGGGGTATTCGCAAGAGGATGCGCCTTGGCGGCAAGCGCGTCTTTGTAAAGCATGCGCCCTTAAATGGTTGCCACGATGTTGGCCTATCAGGCCGTGCTGTATCCCAGCACGGGGCGGCTCCCTATTCGAGGCCGGGCTAATTGACCGGAGGCGAAATCGGATACGGCATGGTTTTGGTTATAACCAGTCCCGCCGGCGAGCACGCACCGAGAATATAGTACCGAATCGTAATTTCGAGCTGGATCAGCTAGGCCACAGCCGCGACATTCTGGCGACAGGCTGTATTTTACCGGGCAGCAGGTTGGAGGCGGCTGCAGGGGTCTCAAGGGATCTGAGCACTATGGATGTGCGCGCTCCCGACAGGCACCGATGCCGGCGTCTTATCGTGCGGCCTTGGCCATATCCATAATTGAGGCCCGCCGCGTGGCGGTTAAACTATTAGAAGCGATTAAACGGGAGGAGACTGTGAATAATTATCTCAACGGGCAATGGCTTTTCGCCAGCAATTTTTTCAAGCATCCGGGCCTGTTGGGCTCGCTTATTCCCAGTTCGCGCCATCTCATCGAGCGGCTTTTGCGACCGATCGATTGGTCGAGGGCAAGGCGCATCGTTGAATATGGCCCCGGCGTTGGCACGATTACCAAGAAACTGCTCGCCCACATGGCCCCCGACGCGCGGCTATTGGCCCTGGAGCTGAACCCGGATTTCGTAACCTATCTTCACAGTGAGGTAAAAGACCCGCGCCTGGAGGTCGTTAGAATGTCGGCGGCAGACTTAGGGCTGGCATTGCAAGAGCGTGCCTGGAAAGGTGTGGATTACGCGATCTCTGGTATTCCCTTCAGCACCATGCCGCCGACGGTGCGTGACAATGTCCTGCGGCAGACGCGTGAGCATTTGAACCCGAGCGGTGAATTCCTGGTCTATCAATTCTCCGACCGTGTGCGCCCTCATCTGGAGCGGACTTTTGATGCGGTTGAGCGGGGATTCGTGCTGCGCAACTTCCTACCCGCCCACTGTTATCGCTGTACCTTTGCGTCATAGGAGCAGAGTTCTTGGGTGCGAGCATCCCCGCCCCCGCGGCCGACCAGCAGTGGGTCGGCTGGCGCGCCGGCGCAAAGTCAGGTAAGCTGCTATCGCAGTGATAGGCCGCAAGGCCATCGAAATAGAGTGTAGGTCACACGCCGCGCCGCAATTAGAGTTGCAGGATTACGACTGAGATATTGTCGTTGCCGCCGCTGTCGACGGCGCAGCGTACCAACAGCTGCGCCGTACGATCCGGATCATGATCGGCTTGCGCGAGTTGCTGCTGGATCTCGCTATCCGCCAACTCGCCGGTGAGCCCGTCCGTACAGAGGATGATCAAATCGCCGCGGTCGCGCTCAAGGCGTGTGACATCCGGATTCACCGTGCCGATACCCAATACTTGCGTGAGGCGATGACGCTCGGGAGCGCGATGAGCTTGCTCCGGCGTGATCCACGCCTGGTCCAGGGCTTCCTGGGCCAGGTTGTGGTCGCGGGTGAGGCGGGAAAGGCGGCCCTCATGCAGGCGATAGGCCCGCGAGTCGCCGACATGGGCGATGGCTATGTGCCACTCATCAACTGCGGCGAGAACCAGTGTCGTTCCCATACCGGCGTAGCGTGGTTCGTGTTCGGCTTGGCTAAGAATGGCCTGATGAGCCTTATGGATCAGCTGCGCAGGATCACCGCCCCGCGCAAGCCACGTACGATTATTCGAGCTTGACTCACGTGCGGCTTCCAGGACAGTTGCTACGGCAAGCCGACTTGCCACATCGCCTGCGGGATGGCCACCCATGCCATCGGCGATGACCGCTACACCCGTTGCTTCGTCCCAGCCAATGGCATCCTCGTTGCGTACCCGTACACGGCCGATGTGGGTTTGGCCGGCGATGATCATACCGCCCTCCTGGTCTGTATCGGTGCTTCCGCTCGGGAGACCCTCGCAGATTGGCAACCGAATGGATGAAACGGCCACGAAAGTTTGATCGTTCGTTCCTTTAAACGTAGGCAATTTACCTGATCTCAAGGAGAATTCTAGCGCTTCCAGGCGTCGTCTGGGCGGCTAGACGGTGCGAGGAGTGTGGGTTGGATCCGCGTGGAATCGAATTCGGCCACCCGTTATCCTGGTATCAGATAGTGTCGTTTCGATACGGATGAACAGAGTGAACGTGGATGACCGAGCAAGTCTCGGCGCGGCCAGCAGTGGCATGATGGCTCTACTGGTGCCCCGGGCAGGATTCGAACCTGCGACCTATCGCTTAGGAGGCGATCGCTCTATCCGACTGAGCTACCGGGGCGGGATAGAGTGGCATCTCGTGTGGCTTGGCTCAGAGTCACACCCGAATTTGCTGCTGGATCGGCCACGCGGCGAAGCATCTGGTGGAGCCGAGGGGAAACACCAGCCTTATACCTGAGATTAGCTGGCGGACTTCTTTGGCATACTGAGATCAAGCATCTACAAGCTTGACTGCCACTCCATGCCGTCAGCTCCCCGGAACGCTGTTTGTACCTCCTAATCGCCCCTTGGGTCAAGGGCTGTCCGAGTGGGATGCAATCACTGCTACCGCGCGCAAGCTCCTCGTGACCTTGAACGCCATGTTAGCCACGGGCACTGATTTCGGCCAAAAACAGCCGGTCTAGTTACAGTTGCCGGGATAGTCGGGGCGGTTCACCGTTGGGGTACAGGCTGGAGGCTGGAGGCTGGAGGCTGGAGGCTGGAGGCTGGAGACTACAGGCAAGGGCTCGGGGCGGCTTCAGTCTTTGAGCTCGAGCCGCCGTTCGATCCGTTTGATACGATCTTCCAGGTTGTCCATCCGTGTGGTCTGCCGTCCGGTGTCCGCGTGCTGGGAGACTGAGTGCATCTCCAGGCTGATCAATCTCGTCTCTAGGCTGGTTATACGCTCGCGTAGGTCTTTGAACCCAGTTTCCATGGTGCGGTCCAGTGTTTCCATCTTGTTGCGGATGGCTTTGAGGTGCTCGAGTATCAGGTTGTCTTCGGTCATGATTTGCTTCCGGGAATGAACTCGATGAACTCATTATCGGCCATCTGGGGCACGAGGTGGTGGTTGTCGTCGCGCTCGTAGAGCGAGGCGTAGGCCAGACGCTTAGTACCGAGTACTGAGAGCGAGGTGATGTTGAAGTCGGTGACGCGGGAGGCGGCGACTATCTCGTCGACTTCGATGGTATCTGTCCAGAACGGGATTGGTATTAGGGCGTGTCTCATGAGCTCGGTCCTCGTGCTGAGTGCTGAGTCCAGCGTTTTCTCCACACTTCCATCCGCCCGATCGTCTGCGGCTCATACCCCCAGTTGGTAATCAGCTCTTTACGCACATCATGGTAGTACGTCACAAATCCGGTTACCACTGGGGCGGTAAGGCCTGCGAAAAACCTGTGAATTTTGAGGTTAAAGTAGGTCACAGTAGGACAATGAGTAGGAGGAGACGGCTGAGTGCTGATGGCTGTAAACCCGCATGGTTATGCGGGTTTCGGCATGGTGACGGGCTTAGTAACGATGGCGGGAATGGTGGAGCCGAGGGGAGTCGAACCCCTGACCTCGACAATGCGAATGTCGCGCTCTCCCAACTGAGCTACGGCCCCCGCGCTGTTTGCGGCGCGCAGTTTAACATCGGTGCTCCCCGAGTACCAGTATAGGCGGCACGGCGCGAATATCCGGCGGGCGAATTCGGTGATCATCTCCATCATTATTCCGGCATTCAATGAGACCGCAACAATCGCGGCGACACTGCAGGTGCTGCAGCCCTTACGGGAACATGGCCACGAGGTGATCGTGGTCGACGGCGGCAGCCGCGACGGCACGCCGCGCGTTGCCATGCCGTTCGCCGATCGGGTGCTGATCGCGCCGCGTGGCCGCGCGCGGCAGATGAATGCCGGCGCGGCAGCGGCAATCGGTGCCGTACTGTGGTTTTTGCACGCCGATACTCTGGTGCCGGCGGATGCTGCGGAGCAAATCGCGCTCGCGCGCTCGCGCGGCTATGGCTGGGGGCGGTTCGATGTGCGCTTGGCCGGGCGAAAACGACTTTTGCGCGTGGTGGCTTGGGCGATGAACCGGCGCTCCTGCTTGAGCGGCATTGCCACCGGAGATCAGGGGTTGTTCGTGGACCGGTTGCTTTTCGAGGCGCTCGGCGGTTATCCGGATCAGCCGCTGATGGAAGACGTGGAGTTGTCCCGTCGACTGAAACGTCATGGGCGTCCCGCCTGTCTGCCCGGGCCGCTTGTGACCTCCGCCCGGCGCTGGGAGCGCGATGGCGTATGGTCTACGATCGTCTTGATGTGGCGCCTTCGGCTGGCCTATTTCTGCGGCGCCGATGCGCGCACGCTGCAGTGCCGCTACGAAAGGGACGACTCGCCACCGCGCCCCGAGGATATGCTATGAGCATGAAAACGGCGAACGCGGCCGTACGCTACCCGGCCGCGCGAGTGTTGATCTTTGCCAAGGCACCGGTCGCCGGGCAGGTCAAGACGCGGTTGGCGGCGGCCTACGGCCGGGGAGGTGCGGCGCTGCGCTATCGACAACTGCTTCGGCACACGTTGGCGACGGTGGCGCAAGCGCGCGTGGCACCGGCGGAACTCTGGGCGGCTCCCGGGCGTGCACACCCGTGGCTTGCGGCCCGCGCGCGCGAGCGAGGGATGCCGCTGCGGGTTCAGGTGCGAGGCGATTTGGGTCAGCGCATGCACCGGGCCTTGCAATGGACGCTGCGCACGGCGCCGTTTGCGGCGCTGATCGGCGGTGATTGCGCCGCATTGACGCCGTGGCAATTGCAGCGCGCCTTCGATCGTCTCGCCGAGGGTGCCGATGCCGTAGTCGGGCCAGCCGAGGATGGTGGGTATGTGCTGGTGGGGTTGCGCCGTCCTCAACCACTGCTGTTCCAGGCTCTGCCCTGGGGCAGCCCCGAAGTGATGGCCGCGACCCGCAAGCGATTGCGCCGGCTGGGGTTGAATTGGGTGGAGTTGCCGTTGAGCTTCGATATCGATCGGCCCGCCGACTTGGTGCGCCTGCAACGGCAATCGGCAACGGTATTTGGCATCGGCGCCGCGGCAAAGTATCCTACCTGGGCGGCTGCGGCAGGCGGATAGCCCAGCAAAATGACGCCAAGGCCTTCGAGAGAGAGCCGATCCCATCATGTATTTCGAGCGTAACCCCCGCTTCGTCAGCCGCCTCACCCGGGATACGCTTGCCATCATTCTCGCCGGTGGTCGCGGCGGGCGCCTGGCCAACCTCACCGACTGGCGCACGAAGCCGGCTATACCCTTCGGCGGCAAGTTCCGTCTGATCGACTTTCCGCTGTCGAACTGCATTAACTCCGGGGTGCGCCGAATTCAAATCGTCACGCAATATAAGGCGCACTCACTGATCCAGCACATTCAGCGCGGCTGGGGGTTCCTGCGTGGGGAATTTGGTGAGTTCGTGGAGATCGTGCCGGCTCAGCAACGCTTGGACAAGCCGTTGTGGTTTGCCGGAACGGCCGATGCAATCCACCAGAACATCGACATCATCAAGGCGCATCGGCCGCGCTACATCCTGATCCTGGCGGGCGACCACGTCTACAAGATGGATTATGGACCCATGATCGCCCTGCACGTGGAGCACGCCGCGGAGATGACCGTGGGGTGCGTGGAGATGGCACGGGAGCGGGCGCGAGCCTTTGGCGTGATGACGGTGGACGAAAATGGGCGAGTGCTGCGTTTCACCGAGAAGCCCGAGGAGCCCAATCCGGTGCCGGGCAAGCCGGATACCGCGCTCGTTTCCATGGGCATCTACGTGTTCGAGCGTGAGTATCTTTTCGAGCAGCTGCGCGCGGATGCCGAGAACATCGACTCTTCCCGGGATTTCGGCCGTGATGTCATCCCGGCCGCCATTGCCCACGACAAGGTGATTGCCTATCCTTTCGCCGATCCCAAAAGTGGCGAGCAGCCCTACTGGCGCGATGTGGGCACGGTGGACGCTTTCTTCGAAGCCAACTTGGAGCTGATCGGTAAGGGTCCCGAGCTTGATCTCTACGACCAGGATCGCCCCATCTGGACTTATCAGGCACAGCTGCCGCCGGCCAAGTTCATTAATGACGCCGGTCATCGTGGGATCGCGATCGATTCCATGGTCTCGGGCGGCGATATCATCCAAGGGGCGGAGGTGCGCCATTCACTGTTGTTCTCGCAGGTGGTCGTGCGGCCGAGAGCCAAGATACAGGATGCGGTCATCTTGCCCGACGTGGTGGTAGGCGAGGGCTGTCGGCTCCGCCACTGTGTGATCGACGAGGGCTGCCGCATTCCCCGCGAAACCGTTATCGGCGAGGACGGCGCAGCCGACCGTGAGCGCTTCTTCGTCTCGCCCAAGGGGGTGGTGTTGGTCACAGCCGAGATGCTTGGCCAGGAGGTGGCGCACGTGCGCTGAGCCGTTCGACTCGAGCCCCGGCTCGCCCGCCCCCGCCGAACCTATGCGATGGTGCTGAGCAAGCGTATGAAAACCGCCGCTGAAGAGTTGATAGCGCAACGGTGCGACGAAGTACGCCGGCGCATTGAGCAGGCCTGCGTGCGCGCCGGTCGCGCGCCGGACGAAGTGCGGCTTCTGCCGGTGACCAAGACGGTCGCAGCCGAGCGGCTGCGCGAGGCCTTTGCGGCCGGGCTCACCGAGTTCGGCGAGAATAAGATCCAGGAGGCCGCCGCCAAGGCGGAACGTCTCGCGGATTTGCCGGTCACCTGGAGTATCATAGGTCACCTGCAGACCAACAAAGCCAAACAGATAGTCCGCTTCGCACGCGAATTCCAGGCCTTGGATAGCTTGCGGCTGGCCGAGGCGCTTGAGCGCCGTTTGCAAAGCGCGGGCCGGGGGCTCGACGTGCTCGTGCAGGTCAACACCTCTGATGAGGCGAGCAAATTCGGCCTTGCCCCCGATGCCGTCGCCGATTTTCTGCGCGCGTTGCCGGCGTATTCGGCGTTGCGGGTGCGCGGTCTTATGACGCTGGCCGTCTTCGATCCGGATACGGTGCGTGTCCGGGCCTGCTTCCGCAGACTCAAGATGCTTCGGGATCGGCTCCGCGACACGGCGCCGCCCACGGTCGCGCTCGACGAGCTGTCGATGGGGATGTCGGGGGATTTCGAGGTCGCCGTCGAGGAGGGCGCGACGGTCGTGCGGGTCGGACAAGCGATCTTCGGAGCGCGACCGCTGCCGGACAGTCACTACTGGCCCGATGTAGGTGGTGGCGCAGCGGGTTAGCGACGAACGCGCTGCGCCACCGGCTTGGCGGGTGGACTGCGGGGCGGCGGGGGATAGCGCTGGAGCGAAGCAAGCGCAAGTTAAGGAGAAACACCGTGCCGGCAGTGGTGGTGGCCGTATTCGTATTTGCAGCCTTCTATCTCGGGTTTCGTTTCTATTCCCGGTATTTGGCCGCGAAGGTCTACCGGCTTGATCCGAACTTCGTCACGCCCGCCCACGAGTTCGAGGACGGCGTCGACTACGTTCCCACCAACAAACACGTGCTCTTCGGTCACCACTTTACCTCGGTGGCCGGCGCCGCACCGATCGTCGGGCCGGCCATCGCCGTCTACTGGGGCTGGTTGCCCGCGCTGCTGTGGGTGGTCTTCGGTGCGATCTTCGCCGCCGGGGTGCATGATACGGGGGCTCTGGTCACCTCCGTGCGCAACAAAGGACAGAACATCGGTACGCTCTCGGGTCATGTCATCAGCGGCCGGGCACGGTCGCTGTTCCTGGTCATCCTGTTTTTTCTGTTGACCTTAGTGAACGCGGTTTTCGCCGTGGTCATGGCAACGCTGTTCATCGCCAATCCGGCCTCGGTGATACCGGCCATTGCCGTCATTCCCATTGCCATCGTGGTCGGCCAGCGAGTCTACCGGTCACGCTCCCCAGCACTGATTCCTTCGCTGATCGGGTTGGTCATCCTCTATCTCATGATCCCGGTCGGTCAGCTCTACCCGGTGTCGGTCGACGGCCTGGCGGCGCTCGCCGGGCTCACTCCGAAGACCACCTGGGTTTTGCTGATCTTCCTCTATACCTGGTTTGCCTCGCGGCTGCCGGTCTGGGTGCTGCTCCAGCCCCGCGACTACATCAACTCCCATCAGCTGTTCGTCGCCCTCGGGCTGATCTTTTGTGGTGTGCTGGTCGGCTTCGACACCATTAACGCACCCGCGGTCAACACCCATATCGCGCAGGACTCACCGAGCTGGTTCCCGTTCCTGTTCATCACCATCGCCTGCGGCGCGATCTCCGGCTTTCACAGCCTGGTCGCCTCGGGCACCACCTCCAAGCAGCTCGACAAGGAGACCGACGCCCGCTACGTAGGCTATCTGGGCGCCCTAGGGGAAGGCTCGCTCGCTTTGGGCGCCATTCTCGCCACCACGGCGGGCATCGGCACCGCCGCCGTTTGGAACGAGAAATACGTGGATTTCGGTACCGCCTCGAGCGGCGCGGTGGGTAATTTCGTGAGCGGAGTCGGCCACTTCGTGAGTCATCTCGGCATCCCGCCGGAGCTGGGGGCGGTTTTCGCCTCGGTGGTGGTCATCACCTTCGCTGGCACCACCATGGATACGGGGGTGCGCCTGCAGCGCTATATTTTCCAGGAGGTCGGTGAGCTGATCAGTGCGCGTTGGCTGGCCCGCAACGTCACTCTCGCCACCACCGCGGGGGTGGCGGCGCCGTTGGCCTTGGCGCTCGCGCCGGGCGGCGGTGAGCGGGGCTTCGCCTTCGGTCGCCTCTGGCAGCTGTTCGGCACCACCAATCAGCTCACCGCCGGGCTCACCCTGGCGGTGATCGCGGTGTGGACCGCCGCGCGCCGCTGCAATCCGGCCGCGCCGCTCATCCCGCTGGTGTTCCTGCTGTTCATGACGGTCTACGCGCTGCTTTTGAACCTGGTGACGTTCTATACCCAGAGGGACTGGTTGCTGCTGAGCCTGGATTCCATCATTCTGGTCTTGAGCGTCTGGCTGCTGGTCGAGGCGATCGTGGCCTTTAACCGACTGCGCCGTGCACCGACGGCTCAGGCGGTGCCGGTCGAGCGTTAAAAAAGATCGGCCCGGTCGACGGGAGGTGAACGGTTGTGATGCATCGCCTCAGGTGGGCTCGGGAGTGGAATCTCAAAGCCCTCGGTTCGGGCTTGGTGTTACCGGCGGTCACAACGGCCGCGGAGGCCGATTCCAGTGCTGTCTGATCTCTCTCGCCTCTATCGTCGCATCGAAGCCTTCCACGATGAGCTCTTCGTCGCGCCCTGGCGCTCGGCCCTGCAGCGGGAGGCCAACCGCCAGCAGGATGCGCTGCTCGCCATGCTCTTCCTCGAGGCCATGGGGGTTCCGAACCCGGCGGGTTACTACACGCTGGAGCTCTACCCGGAAATGGTCGAGGCTTTCCACCAATGGCATCGCCGCATGGGCATGGAGCGCTTCCCGGAGATGGGGTTCTGCTGCTGACGGGTTGCCCATGGCCAGGCTGATCTTCTTCGGCGGCAAGGGCGGGGTGGGCAAGACGACGCTCGCCGCCGCCTTCGCCTTGCGGCGTGCCGAGGCGGGTGAGCGGGTGCTGCTGGTCTCCACCGATCCCGCTCATTCCACCGCCGATGTGCTCGGCCGTCCGCTCGGAGCCGAGCCCAGCCGGGTGGCCGGCACGCTTTGGGCGGTCGAGATCGATGCCGCGGCCGAGGCCGAGCGTCACATCGAGCGCATCAAGACCGACGCACGGGCGGCGGTGAGCCCGGAGGTCATTGCGACCGTGGAGCGCCAGCTCGATCTTGCCCGCTCGAGCCCCGGCACGGATGAATCGGCGCTGTTCGACCGGTTCGTCGAGCTGATCGGCCGCTGCCCGGAGGAGTTCGAGCGTATCGTCTTCGACACCGCGCCGACCGGGCAGACCTTGCGCCTGCTCACCCTGCCGAGTCTGCTCACCGCCTGGGTGCAGGGCGTGCGCCGCCAGCGGGAGCGGGTAAGCGGCATGCAGCGCATGCTGCGCAACATGGCCGGCCGGGAGCCGCCGCGCGAGG
>JAGFJL010000118.1 GCA_024102725.1 Nitrococcus mobilis | reverse complement strand
GCCTCGCGCATGGCGACCGCCGCCGCTTTCTGATGTTCAGTATCCAGTTCGGTCTTTAGGTTCGCCAGCTGACGTTTCCGTTCGGCAACAATCTCCTCGGCTAACTGGGCGCGTGCCTGCTCACGCTCCTGCTGCCAATTCGCCTGGCGGCCGGCATATTCCCGCCGGAGGAGTTCCGCTTGGGCATGCTCTGCGCGTGCTTGCGCCAGGGTGGCCTGTATGGTCGCCCGCCGCCGCGTGATTACGGTTTGGATCGGGCGATAAAAAAAACGCTGAAGTATCCACAGCAATATCAGGAAATTGATGATTTCTAGCAGAAAGGTCGACCAATTCAAGCCCATAGTCGCTCCTATCTGTTCAGCAGATAACCCAGCAGCGGGTTGCGAAATAGCACGATCAGTACGATCACCAGAACATAGATGGCCAGCGATTCAATCATCGCCAGGCCGATGAAAAGGGTTCGGGTGATTGATGGTTCCGCTTCCGGTTGCCGGGCCAGGGCATCCAACGCCTTGCTGATCGCCTTTCCCATCGCCCATGCCGGCACCATGACGCCCAGAGCGATGCCGATTAGGGCGACTACGGTGGAGGCTATGATCAAGGCGCTCACGTCGGACATGGCTTATTCCTTCCCCGGGTGAGTTGTTGGGACTCGATGCCTCCGGCGATATAGACCAGCGCGAGCATCCCGAAGATGTAGGCCTGGACCAGGGCTTCGATGACATGCAGCATGAGAACGGGAACTGGCGCCAGGAATCCGGCCACCAGCAACACCAGCAGTGCCGTCAGCTCAAGGCTCATTATGTTACCGAATAGGCGCACTGCCAGGGCAACCGTGCGTGTGAGTTCTCCGATCAGATTGAACGGCAGAAGGATCGGGTTGGGCGACAGGTAATGCTTCAGATAGGACTTCAGACCCTCGCTGCTAATGCCGAAGACATGAACCGATAGAAAGACTAGAAACGCCAGAGCTGCAGTGGCCGAGAGATCGCGAGTCGGCGAATGGAGCCCGGGCACGATCCCGAGCAGATTGGCCACCACTAGAAAAATCCATAGAGTGCCTACGAAAGGGACGAGCCGATGAGGACGGCCCGGCAGGACCTGGGCGACCGCTGCCTCGATGGCCTCCACAAGCCCTTCGGCGGCGGTCTGTAGCGGTCCTGGTTCCTCTTTCAAGCATCGTGCAAGAAGGAGGCAGAATAGCGCGAGGGCGGCCATGATAAGCCAGGTGTAGAGGACGGTGTCGCTGATGATGAGCCAGCCGAATCGTAGCTCTGCACCACCGAAAAGTTCGGCACCGTTCATCTGCTGTGTCCCCTAATGAACAGGTAAACGTTCACCGCACCGACTGCTACCCCGAGCAGCAGACAACCTATTGTCCACCGCACCGAGTAGCCCGGTGTCTGCGAATCGAGCCATTGCCCGAGATAGGCGCTTCCCACCACGGGGGTTACGAACAACAAGCCCAACGTTGTGAGATAGACCGTATGCGCCAGGAGGATAGGGCGATCACGCTCGGCCTGGCGCATGCGCTTGGCTTGGCGTTCCACCTCTTGTCTGAGTCGTTCGATGTCACTCATAAGTACTGACGCATCTGCCGTAGCCGTTTAAGCATGGCTTCCTCCAAGCGGCGCAGGCTCTCGTGGCTTGCTTGTAATTTTTTCTCCTCGGCTAACAGCGTGGTATTCAATGTGCCGCTGATACGCTTGTAATCCGAGTCCCGCAGGTAACGGCGCGTCGCCAGCCACAAGCGATTGTCCGCGAAATACAATAAAGCCCCCGACAGCGCGAGATACTCCCATCGCCGGTCATGCAAACGGAAGCGCGCCAGGCCGAACACCAGCGCGGTCATGAATCGCTCGTGATGGGCCTGAATCCCAAAGCGACCGCTTTGGTCCTCGCCAACAAAGGATATGACTCCTTCGATCGTCTCCGCCCCGCCAGCCGAGCGCAATTCAAGGCCGAAGGTTCTCATTGACTCAACCTGCCTATGCTGCCACGCAGGTAGATACGATCTTCCGGCAGCGAATCGAGCTTGCCGGTCAGAAAGGCATCGCAATCCGCTAATGTGTCTGCCAAGGGTACCGAAACGCCAGGAAGACCAGAATGCGCTGAGGTCACATGAAAGGGTTGAGTGAGGTAGCGTTGCAGTTTGCGAGCGCGGAGGACGATTTTGCGGTCAGCCTCGGACAGTTCCTCCAAGCCGAGCATGCTGATGATGTCTTCCAGGCTTTGGTAGCGCGCCAAATGTTCACGAACTCCCGCGGCTATAGCGTAGTGCCGGTTGCCGAGGACATGGCGGCCCATGAGCTTGCTACCGGAGGCGAGTGGGTCCACGGCAGGGTAGATACCCTGTCCGGCCTGGGTGCGGGATAGAATGACCGTGGTATCGAGATGGCTGAGAATCGTCGCTACCGCCGGGTCGGTCATGTCGTCGGCGGGCACATACACCGCCTGGACAGAGGTAATAGCCCCTTCCATCGTGGAGCTGATGCGATCCTCCAACTCGGCTACCTCCGTACCCAAAGTGGGCTGGTAGCCTACGGCTGCGGGCATACGACCAAGGAGGCTGGAAATCTCGCTACCTGCCTGAACGAAGCGGAAGACGTTATCGATCAACAAGAGCACTTCGGTTTTGAGGGTATCCCGGAGGTATTCGGCGTAAGTGAGCGCGGTTAGGCCCACGCGGAATCGAACGCCCGGTGACTCATCCATTTGGCCGAACACCAAGGTAGCCTTGGGCATGACCTCGGCCCTTTCCAGTTCGTGCCAGAGCTCGTGCCCCTCACGCAGGCGCTCCCCGACGCCGCCGAAGACCGACACGCCTTTGTGGAGGCGTACGATGGCGTGCATGAACTCCATGATCAAAACAGTCTTGCCAACGCCAGCTCCGCCGAATAACCCGGTTTTCCCGCCTCGGGCGAACGGGCAAAGTAAATCGATGACCTTGATGCCGGTCTGCAGCACTTCCTCGGTGCTGCGTGCCCGGTACAGAGGCGGTGGCGGGGCGTGGATGTTGCGAAACTCGGTGCTTTGGAGAGAAGGACGGCCGTCGGCGGGCTCCCCGAAGACGTCCAACACCCTTCCTAGACACTGCGCAGTTACTGGCACATGCAATGGCGTACCCAAATCATAGACAAGCATACCGCGAGTAAGCCCCATCGTGTCGTGCAAAGTCACGGCACGCAGGCGATTCCGGTCCATGTGCTGGTGCACCTCGAAGATGTAGCGCTCACCGTCCAGAAAGGTGCACAGAGACTGGCGCAAGGGTGGCAAATGCCGCCGGCAGCGGATTACCACGACGGGTCCCTGCACTTCCACTATAGCCCCCACTACCGGTGGCGCTTGTGCGAACGCTGTTGCAGTGGTCAATGCCAGGTCCTCAGTGTGGTCGTGGCGGCGCCCGGCCAACATCCGTTGCCGTAACTCTAGCCGACAAGCTCGCGCGTACCCTTCCCCGGGGGTGCTGGCCCACGGCGAGGGCTATCGACCGGTGATCAAAGGCACCTCGTTTAGGCTTAATGTTGCTTGATTATTAGCTCATGAGTGGCTGTTCGAGCTAAGGTGCTGGCGGGCGCACATTGCGTCGTCCCATAATTCTTGGTTTGCGCCGCTTCAGTCGCTTCGCTTCCTTATGACGACGCTGCGCCGCGGCAATGAGCTGTTCCTGGCAGCCCTCGCCGTTCTCGCCGCTTGGATGACGCTGGACGTAGCTGCCGTCGGAGTGCATGTCCCAGGCACTGCGTTGGTCGTTGAGATGCAGGTCGATGATCTGGCGCAACTCCGCCTGCAGCGGCGCATCCTCCACGGGAACCAATACTTCCACCCGATGCTCGAGGTTACGCATCATGGAATCGGCTGAGCCGATGTAGTACTCCTCGTTACCGCCGTTGTGGAAATAGTAAATACGGCTGTGCTCGAGGAATCGGCCGACGATGCTGATGATGCGAACGTTTTCGGACACGCCGGGGATCCCCGGGCGCAGACGGCAAGTGTCTCTTATGATGAGGTCCACACGCACCCCCGCCTGTGCGGCGAGGTATAGTTCGCGGGTAATATCGGGATCCTCCAGGGCATTCATTTTCATCTGAACAAGGCCGGGTTGCGCGGGACTGTGAAGTGCGATCTCGCGGCGTATCTTCGCGATCAGAGATCGCTTCAAGAGCTTCGGTGCCGGCAGAATCTTCCGGTAGTTTCGCTTCGGTGTGTAGCCGGTGGTCAGGTAATTGAACAACTCGATCAAGTCCCGGCCGATGTCCTCATTACACGTGAGAAGCCCCAAATCGTCATAGAGCCGAGCCGTGCCGGCATGATAATTCCCCGTTCCTATGTGGGTATAGAGGCGTAGTCCGTTGTAATCGCGCCGTACGACCAGCACGAGCTTGCAATGCGTTTTGAGACCGACCACCCCATAAGTAACGTGTATGCCGGCCTCTTCCATCCGGCTCGCCCAGCGGATATTGGCCGCTTCATCGAAACTGGCTTTGAGCTCGACCACCACCGCCACCTGTTTGCCGTTCTGGGCCGCTTCGATGAGGTAATCGACGATCCGGGTTTCACCCGACGTGCGGTAAAGCGTCATTTTGACAGCGCGCACTTTGGGGTCGTTACTCGCTTCAAGCAAAAATCGCTCTACCGAGCTCGAAAACGATTCGTAGGGATGCTGCACGAGAATAGGGCCGTGGTCGCGAATCGCATAAAAAATATTCGGTGAATCCAGCTTCGGGTGATCCACCGGATAATGGGCCGGGTAGTGTAGTTCTTGATCCGGCAACAGGGCTATCTGCCAGAGATCACGCTTTGCCAGTATGCCGTCGTCGGTGTAGAAGACATCAGTCTGCTCGTCGAGACCGAAGTTTGCTGCGATCATGCCGCGGCGAAACGGATCCATATTGCGCTCCACCTTAATGCGCACAATGGGGGCGAAGCGCCGCTCGCGCACCTCAGACTCGATCATGGCGAGAAGATCGTCCGCGCTCTCCTCGTCGTGATCGGTATTTGCATTGCGTGTGACGTGAAACAGCTCGCAGGCTCGCACGTCCATGTTGGGAAACAGCAAGTCCAAGTTATGCGACATGATCTGTTCGAGAGCGACAAAGCGTTTCGAATCACCGACGGGTAGGAACCGCGGTATATCCGCACCGATCGGTACCTTCACCCGCGCGCGAACCTCCTCGTCGTCATCGGCGGTGTAGGCGAGGCTCACGAGGAGATTCAGTGACAGATTCGAGATGAACGGAAACGGATGTGCGGAGTCGACTGCTTGCGGCGTTACCAGCGGGAAGATGTTCTCGATATAATGCGCACGCAGCTGCGCCTGCTCATTCTCCGTCAGCGTGTCGTACGAGAGAATGGCGATGCCGTGCTTTTCCAACTCCGCGAGGAGTTTGGGCAGGAGGGCTTCGGTTTCCTCCTCGATCTCGCGAACCACCGCGTAGCATTCTTCGATCTGCTGTTGCGGCGCGCGGCCGTCGACGGTGAGCGCGCACACGCCGGCCCCCATCTGCTGCTTCAATCCGCCGATGCGCTTCATGAAGAACTCGTCTAAATTGGCGGAGGCAATGGCCAGAAATTTGAGGCGCTCCAGCAAGGGAGTGCGCTCGTCGCCCGCCTCGTGCAATACCCGGCGATTGAATGCCAGCCAGGTAAGCTCGCGATTGAGATAATACTCCGGTGAGCCGAGATCGATTCCGGTGGATTCGTCGCGGGCCGTTTGCGGCCTATGATTCTTCACGGCCACTTTGCGTGGCCGGCTTGGTTGCACCGCTTGCCCAGGCGAGCTTGGCGCCGATTCCGCCGTCTCGCTCGGACCCGTCGTAGGTTCGCTCGTCTGAGTAGCGGCCATGGGCTCGGCGGTCGTCGCTCTAGTGTCTTCGAGCAGGCTCAACGGGGCGTGCGGATCCTTATTTGACCGCTTGGTAGTCATTTTGCCTCCTCGCCTCTGGGGGGCGCGGCGTCATCTCGGAGATGGAGCCGGTGGTTTTACGTGCTTCTCATTATATTGAGATGACAGCGATTTTGGCGGTGGTTCGCGTACAGCCCGCCCGCGTCGTTTCCTTGATACGGCTTTTGATAGCTTGGCTGGCAAGCCTAACGTTTGACCTTTGGGATACCAGCGGCTGGTGTACGCTTTCGCGATCGGTTCGTTGCCGCTGTTTTGAACGTTTGCCGGAAGCGTTTCCGATTGCGCGGTTTGTCGAAACGCGCGAAGCATTTGGCGAACCGCCGGCGCTCCCTGTGTTGCCTCCCAATGAGCTCCCCTAAGAGTTGGCCCATAGCGAGTAGGCAATCCACTGTGGCGAGTTTTTCCTGCTCCATCTCATGGGCGATTCGCCGCAGGGCGGCCTCCTGAACCACGAGATCGTTGAAATCGCCGAGGTTTTCCTGTAGGCGTTTGAGCGCTTTGATCAGTGGGTCGATGTCGTTGGAATCGTAGAGACTGTAAAAGAGTTCTAGGAGATAACGCAGTTTTTTGCACTCGATGCGTAGCTTGTGCAATCCCTCGGCTGGTGTATCCGGTCCAATGGCGTTGGCGCGTTTCTCAACTCTGCGGTAGGCCTGCCAGATACGCTTCGAAGCTACCGCCATGACCGGTTTTTGGGCGATGTGCCCGACCAACAACGCCGTATGTGAATCATCGAGCTGGACACGCCATGTTTCCAGCAGCGTACGGTAGCGCTTCGAATGTAGGGCCGCCGTCAAACGACGCCGCTCGGCGGAGCGATGGCGGCGCAGATATTGGCCAAGCGGGGCCAGATCCTTACTGGCCGCCTCGGGGAGGCTGGCACGGTAGTCGCTCATGTGCAGGAGGTGAACATCCAGATCCCGCACCGGGCCGGTAACCGAACCGAGCCATTTGAACTCTTCTTTGAAATGATCGCGGAATTGCGGTTCGAATACCTCGCCGATCAATGCCAAGACCGAGCGTGTGCGGCGTGCGGCCACCCGGAAATCATGCAGAAATTCCATGTCTAGATCACGGCGAACGCCGGCTTCATTGGCCAGCATGGTGTCGAGCAATGTTCGGCAAATGACGATCGCTGCCGCACCGGCGTTCATACTCGGATCGAGGTGTATCTCGGGTTTGGAGCGGTAGGAGCCGGGCTTGTGTCCGACGATCTCAAGCGCCTCTTGGAGGGTTTCAGGCGTAGTTGGATAAAGCCCGAGATCATATTCGAGATAATGTGTGATCCGGCGCAGTATGGCAGGATGGTCGTCGCAGGCCGCGGCCACTTGCAGCTTCGAATCGAGCGGTTTCGATTGATCGTTATTGGCCTCGGGATCCGTCACGCGCCTTTGTATGAGTTGCACACACGCCGCGATCTTATTCTCCTCGAGTATTTCGAGTCGATTGGTTTTCGTCTCGAATTCGACGCGGGGTAAGAGACGGCGCACGGCTATAATCGGGGCGATCTGATTGCGAATGCGACCCTCGGGTAGATCCCTGGCAAAGCTGGGTGCAGTGGAGCGCGGCAGTTGCTCGTGTATGCAAGCATCGTTCGTTTCGAGTCTGAGCAGGCTGCTTTCGTTGCTCGTATGCAACGCTAGCCGCACTCCCCGTTTGAACAATCGCCAATCGAAGGTGTCGAGATAGATGAAGTGGTCGTCCGAGGTTTGCCTGCGGTGGCTCGGAAACATCGACGCCAGCGCATTGAGCACATGCTCTCCTTCGGCTTGGGATGCCATGGCATAGCCGATAGGGGCGTGTGTGTCGTTATGTAATCGTATTGTCAACGCCAATCCGCTCGCGCGGGGGGACACGCCACACTAAACTGCCACACTGTTATTACATAGCCGTGACAGACTTTCCCGTACCCTTGCTTGCCCAGGGGCATGGCCGGGCCGGATGCAAGTGGTGACTCTCCCTGCGGCCATAAAATCCTACATTTTGGTACGTTGCGGGCGCAATTGCTTTGATGCGGATTGTTGGGAGCATGTAACTTGTCCGGAGTTGTAGCACACGATCTGTCCGGTTCTCATTGTCCCTCTTGCTGGAGGGAGCGCGATGAGAGCGACAGAGCTGCTACAGGAGATCCGGAAGATGCGA
>JAGFJL010000098.1 GCA_024102725.1 Nitrococcus mobilis | reverse complement strand
AGAGAGGCTGGATCGCGATGTCCTGGTGGACGACGAGCCTACCCTGAGCGAGCTATTTGGACTGTTGGTGCTGGCCCATTACCGTACCACGCCAGGGGATCTGCGCCAGCTCCTCGATGCCCCTGGCTTGTCGGTGTGGGTGCTTCGCCATCGGCGCCATGTCGCTGCAGCCGCTCTGGTCATCGACGAAGGCGGCTTTCCAGCGACGCTCGCCCGGGCGATCTGGCTCGGGCTGCGGCGGCCGCAGGGGCATCTAGTGGCCCAGTCACTCGCGGCGCACGCCGGCTTGGCACAGGCACCTACGCTACACGGCCGGCGCGTGCTGCGTATCGCGGTCCACCCGGCCTGTCGGCGCCGCGGTCTGGGGACGCGGCTGCTGGGCGGGATCTTCGGCGACGCCCGTAACCACGGGATCGACTATCTGGCCACCGCCTTCGGCGCCACGAACGAGTTGCTCCGCTTCTGGGCTCGCTTCGGTATGCGGGTCGTACGCCTGGGCAATCACCGCGAAGCCTCCAGCGGCAATTGCTCGGCCATCGTGCTACGAGCCTTGAGCCAAGCGGGGGAACAGTTGGTAAACACCGCCACCGCCCGCTTCGCCGATCGGCTGCCGGTTTTGCTCAACGAGCCTCTACACGATCTGGATCCCGCGCTCGCACTCACGCTTGTCCAGCAACTCGAAAGGCCGGGCGCACCCACTCCCGAAGACTGGGATGACCTGCTCGCCTTTGGCTTCGGACGGCGGCAATACATGGATACGCTGGTGGCTTTGCAGCGGCTTACCCGCTACGCTTTGACTGACCCGCGGCTCACCGCCGTACTCAGCCGTTCCGAACAACTTGTCTTGCTTGCCCGGACCTTGCAGCGCCGTGAGTGGAGCAAGCTTGCTGGCTACTTGGCTGTACCCGGCCGCCGGCAGGTCGTGGCTGCGCTGCGGGCCAGCGTCCGTCGTCTGGCGCTGGTCAGCTCCGAACCGCAGGTGCGCCGCCAAGCACGTGAGTTGCTGCAGGCGCGCTAACTCCGTGCCGCGCCTTGCGGGAACCGCGCGGCTCAACCACAATCCGGCACCTTGAGAAAGTGCCGACGATAATATCTTAGCTCGGCAATCGACTCGCGCACATCGTCCATGGCCAAGTGCGCGCCCCGTTTTGAGAAGTTCTGCAAAATCTCGGGTACCCAGCGGCGAGCCAATTCCTTGAGCGTGCTTACGTCCAAATTGCGGTAGTGGAAATACTGCTCAAGCCTCGGCATACACCGATGCAGAAAGCGCCGGTCCTGGCAAATGCTGTTTCCACACATGGGCGAGGCATTGGGGGGCACCCACTGCTGCAGGAATTGCAACGTGCGCTGCTCCGCCTGCGCCTCATCGATCCGACTTTGCCGCACCCGCTCCACCAAGCCCGAACTGCTGTGTTGCTCCGTATTCCACTTATCCATTGCCGCAAGCACAGCCTCGCTCTGGTGAATCGCAACCGTCGGACCTTCTGCGAGGATATTAAGCTCTTTGTCGGTAACAGCGGTCGCAATCTCTATGATGCAGTCGCGATCCGTGTCTAAACCCGTCATCTCCAAATCAATCCAGATGAGGTTCTCCGTGGACTGCGGCATGGTTTCGACTCGTTAGTGTGGAAAACATTCCAGGCGATTCTAGCAAAGCTAGACTGTGGCCGTCGGTGTGCGGCAGCGATCCGCCACGTTGAGCAGCGCTGCCCAAAACCATGCAAGTGACCAAAGCGTGCCCACCGAAACCGCACGGTATAGATGGCGACTCGACCCATCCATGTTACGCCAGCAGGCCACGCAACGTATCTGCCGGCATTGGCCGACCATAATAGAACCCTTGCACGTAATCACAGCCGAGGCGCTTGAGGAAAATCTCCTGTGCCGGCGTCTCAACACCCTCGGCAATGACCGCCAAGCCTAACCCGTGCGACAGCGAGAGAATCCCTTCGACAAGACGTGCATCTTCGGCGTCGACGTCGGCGATAAAGGGACGATCGATTTTGATCAAATCGAAGGGGAAACGCCTCAGATAAGTTAGCGACGCATAGCCGGTGCCGAAATCATCCAGCGCCAGGCGCAAACCGAAATTCTTTAGCGACTTCAGCTGGCCCACGCCGCGACTGATCTCCGTCATCATCACCCGTTCCGTGATCTCGAGTACGATCCGATCGGGAGCCAGCCCGCTGGATTCTAACACCTGTGACAGAACTCCCACCCCATCGCGCATCGTAAGTTGCCGGTTGGATAGGTTTACCGAAATATAAGGCGCTCGGCCGTCGGTCCGTGACGGCCATGTACAGGCCTCATGGAAGGCCTCATAGAGTGCCCACTCGCCGATCTCTCGCAGCAAGCCGGAATCCTCGGCCGCCTTCAGCAGCGGCTCGGGCAACACTATCCCCCGCTTCGGGTGATGCCAGCGCAGCAATGCTTCGGCACCAACCAAGGCTCCGGAACCCAGCTCAAGGATCGGCTGATAATAGAGTATCAGTTCCTGGCGTCCGACCGCGTGACGCAGATCCTGTTCCAGGCACGTGGCTCTTTGGGCTGCCTCAGTCATATTGCCGGCAAAGAATTGGTAGTTCCCACGGCCGCTCTGCTTGGCGCGATACATCGCCATATCAGCGTGCTGGCGGATCGAATCGCAGTTATCTGCATCCACAGGATACAAAGCGATGCCGATGCTCGCACCGGTGCTCACCTCGCTGCCGGCCACCTCGAAAGGCTGCGCCAAGGCCGCTATGACCTTCCGGGCGACGCGCGCTGCCACCCGTGGTCGCGGCACCTCCGGCAATACAATCGCAAACTCATCGCCGCCGACTCGAATAACCGAGTCGTTCTCCCGAACACAGCGGAGCAAGCGTTGCGCCACCTCGCGCAGCAAGCGATCGCCCGACTCATGGCCCAGGATGCTGTTGATCTGTTTGAAGTGGTCCATATCGAGGAACAACAGCGCGGCCTGACAATGCTTGCGGTTAGCCTGCTTCAGCGCCTGGGTCAGCCGCTTGATAAACAAAGTACGATTCGGCAGTCCAGTGATCGGATCGTAATTCGCCTGATAACGGATCTGCTCCTCGGCTTGCTTGCGAACGGAGATATCGATCAGTGTTCCCGCCACGTATGCGGTCCGACCGCGCTCGTCGCGGATAACGCTCAGCGACAGCGCAGCGGGAAAGCGGGTTCCGTCGCTCCGGCACAACCTCGTCTCCCCCTGCCAACGATCGGCGCGGACAAGTGTCCTCCACAGCTCGGCAAAAAAATCGCGGGTTCCAGCATGCGGGGCCAAATAGCCCAAGGCATTTTGCCCCAATGCGTATTGGGCTGATGTGCCGATGAGGCGAGCGAATGCCGGATTGACGTAGATAATGCGCTGGCTGCGGTCGATAACGAGGATTCCCTCGCTGGCGGAATCGATTACAGCTGCGGCGAGTCTTCCGTGGATCGGATCCCCCGCCAGCCTGGATTGTTCATTTTGCAGCGTCAACCCAATCAGCGATGCGCCTCGGTCGTGCACTGCATGCTCCAGCGTGCGCATCTGAGCAGTATCGCTTTCCTCGAGATCCTCCTCGACGAGGTCTGTACAATACTCCGCCCCCCTATGCGCATCTCCTTATACATAAGTCCAGAACATGCAATTGAAACAACAGCTTATGGACTGTTTCCACTAAATGCCGACTGGGCAGATGGGACCAGTATTTTCAATCACTTGGGTGACATCGGCGCGGCC
>JAGFJL010000018.1 GCA_024102725.1 Nitrococcus mobilis | reverse complement strand
TATCCGGACATCACCGATATCCTGATGGCGAGCGTAGGTTGGACTATCGGCCACATCAGCGCAACCAGCCTCCGCTCGGCGTTGCCGCAAAAACCGGCCCGCACACCGAGACGGGTGCTTGCCCGGGCGCGACATGACGAGAAACCCGCCATTTCCGCGTGCAACGTGAATGAAACGAGCTGATTTAATCCGCAACGGCGGCGATTCCGCAACCGCCTCAGCGAAACCTGCCCCTATCCGGGGCTGGGCTGTGACGTTGCTCACCCACGAGCGCGATTTCGCTGCCTTACGGACCGAGTGGAACCCACTCGCCGCGACGCATCCGATCGCCAGCGTTTTCCTCCGCTACGAATGGGCCGAGGCGGCCTGGCAATGGCGGCGCCAGGACGCCACCTTGGCCTTGTTGACCGTACGCGGCGGTAACGGTGAACTGCTGGGACTTGCACCCTTGGTGCGAACCCAGGATCGAGAAACGGGTTTGCCCTTTCGCCGTCTGGAGCTGCTGAGCGTACCGGATAACCAATTTGCGGATGTCCTCTTCGCCCCAGACCATCTCGCTGCGGTTGCCGCAGCCATTGCCGGCTGGCTAAAGGGCAATCCGCACTATTGGGATCAACTCACCCTGCGATTACTGCATAATGAGTCCCCGACGGCGCCGGCATTGTCCGGCGCACTGAAGCAGGTAGGGCTGCTCGCCGTGCAACAAACCAACACGGTGAACTATTCGATCGACCTGACCGGCACCTGGGAAAACTACTATCGCAGCCGCAGCCGGCGTCTCAAAAAGGGCAACAACCTGGTGGCGAACCGGCTGCATCGCGCGGGGAAATTGCAGCTGACTTGCCTGAAAGGGACAGAGATCGACGAACAAACCGGAAACATCCTGCGCCATCTTTCGGCCATCAGCTGGAAACGGACTACCGGCACTACGCTCGATCAACCCGGCCCGAAAGCTTTCTTCGACCGCCTTCTTCAACACGCCCGTCGAGAGGAATGGCTCTCGGTATGGCTGCTCACCCTCGATACACTACCGGTAGCGGCCGAGTTGCAGCTCGAGTACAAGGGTCTCGTGCACGGGTTGCGCTCGGATTTCCGCGCGGATTTGGAAGCACTCTCGCCCGGCACCTACCTCAATTGGAAGATCATAGAAGGCCTATTCGGCCAAGACCTGAAGGTTTATTTCCTAGGCCCCGGAGAGAACCCCTATAAGCGGCGCTGGACTGAGACCGGCACCCCATTGACGCGGCTCGATGCCTGGAGCCCCAGTCTCCGGGGTCGACTGTTGGGGGGTTGGCGGCAACGGCTGCGCCCCACTCTACGAAACGCCCGTGACCGCCTGCGCAACCTCTACCACCGAACGCACCGCTCATGAGGCTCCGGACGCCGCAGACAAGCCGCCACGCTTGATCCCGCGCTCCCGTGTTTGAAACCACTGCTCTAGCATCATCAACGTCCAAACCAATGTTCCGTAATAAGCCGGGTGCGCGCGCAGGCGTTGCGACATGAGCTCGTCGAGAAACTGCGGACGCACGATGGCGCGGCTACGCAATGCCGCCAGACTGTCGCCCGCCAGCTCGTGGAGTGCCGGCTGCTGAGTCAGCCAAATACCGAACGGCAGCCCGAAGCCGTGCTTTTGCTTGCCGATCACGGCAGGCGGCAGGAACTCCCGCAGCGCGGCCTTGAAAAACGGGCGCAGCTTCGTCCGCCTCACCTTCCAAGCCGCCGGCAACCGCAGTGAGAGCGCGACGATGTCAGCGTCGAGCAGAGGAAAGGCAGTGTCCACCCCTGCCAAAGCGCAGGCACCACGGACCTTGACCAGATCATCGTCGGCGAGAGTGAACTTGAGATCACGTGCCAGCATGCGGTTGACCATGCTTTGCGCCTGCGCCGACCGATAAACCTCCCGAATCATCTCCACCGGTCGGCCCGTGTCGAGCTCGGCCAAGAAGTCCGGCTGCAGGATACGTTCGAGCCCTATTCGCGTAAGCAAATTGTAGCTTTCGAGCCGCTCGGGCATGGGCAACTGCGCCTGCCGCAGGTAGCTACGCAGCTTACGCACCCCCGGCCAGCCCGGCAGCCGCTGCGCGAGCGGCTGCAACAGGTGCCGCCGCATGCCGCCCGGCAGGTGCTCCGGCAAGGTAAACACCCATTGCTTGGCGTAGCGTGCATTCCCGCCGAAGAGCTCATCGCCGCCATCGCCGCCCAGCAAAACCTCGACACCGCTTTGCCGGGCCAGTTTGGCGCAATAATAGGCCGGAATAACGGAGGCGTTGCCGAAAGGCTGATCGTAACCGGCCGCGATGATGGGGATGGCGGCCACAACATCCGCGGGCGTCACATAATACTCTTGGTGATCGGCATCGAAATGCCGCGCGGCCGTCTGCGCGTAGGTCGTTTCATCGTAGCCCTCGGCGTCGAAACCGATGGAGAAGGTACGCGGCCGCTCGCCGGTTACCTCCCGCAGCATCCCCGTTACGGTCGAACTGTCCGTGCCACCGCTGAGAAAAGCGCCGACCGAGCGGCCGTCGAGCGAACGCTCCACGGCCTTATACAAGCAGGCCCGGAACTCGGCGCCGGTCCGTGACCAGGAAAGACTGGAGTCCTCGGTGTATTGCGGCCGCCAGTAATTCCATACCGAGCAGCCGGCCGCGTCGAATTGCAACCCCTGACCGGGTTGGAGCCGATGCATCCCCCGATAAATGGTCCCCGGTGAGGGCACGACATGGAAATAGAGATAGTTCAGGATGGCCTGCGGATCGGGCTCCGTAGCGAGCGCCGGATGCGCTGCCAGCACCCCCAAACTTGTGGCGACTACAAGTCCGCCGGCCACCTCGGCATAGTAAAGAGGCCAACTGCCCAGGCGATCCGCCAACGCCAGCCCGATACCGCTGCGCCGATCGAGCAGGAGCAAGGCATGGCTGCCCCACAGCGCACGACAGGCCCCCCGACCGCTTTTCCGGAAATCCGCCAGGAAGGCGCTCGCCGCCTCGGCGCTCGAGCCACCGCCGGTCTGGCCGTAGCGCACCCGGCCTACTCCCGCGACCACGAAATCCGTGCGTTCCAGCCAAAATGCGTTCGCACCGGCCGCCAACCCGCCCGGACCCTCTAACAGACTGCACTGCGCTCCTGCGGCGAGCCATTGCCGAACCGCGCCACCTTTTGCATCGACCGGCCGCCCTACTTGCCCCCAGGCACCGTACATAGATTCAATCTCCTTGGGCCTACTCCCGTTTAAATAGCAACAAAAAGGCTAAACGGGGTACTCTCCGGTAGTGTCTCACTATTTTTTCATGACATTGAGAACCGCCGCCTATTTCATCACACTTTATACTGCAGATTTTTCGCAAGTGCCGGTGGCGTACAGATTCCTTGATGAACCAAACGTCGATAATATGGCGAGAAACTCACCGATTATCAGGTACCGATAAAAATGACCTCCGATACCATACGCGGGCCCATCTTACTATTTGGAATGCCCCGTTCCGGTACCACTTGGCTGGGAAAAATCTTCGACAGCCACCCTGATACCCTCTATCGCCACGAACCGGACAGCTTTGGTCGATTGAACTTCATGCCCATAGCGCCGGAGCCGGATGAAGCTCCGCTTTATGCAAGGCAGCTAGAGGATTTCGTGCGCACACTGCCCGCACTCCGCGATACCAAGATTGCGGCCTCTTTGCCTTCATTCGCCAAGTCCTACTTATCCTATCCACAGCATCTATGGAACGAGTTCGCCATACGGCTGGCAAAGCTAGAAGCCAAGTTCAAAGGCGAGGCACACGCCCGCTTGTGGCTTCCGGCTTCCGCCACGCGCCACGCCCGAGTGCTTTGGAAATCCATCGAGTCGGTCTCCCGTCTCGGCATTATAACCAGCGCCTTACCCCAAGCCGTCGGGGTGCTCATTATCCGCCACCCTTGCGGCTATGTGGCCTCGGTGATCCGCGGAAAGAGCCAGAAACGGTTCACCGACGGGGAAAGCGTAGGCGAGGACATTCCCCTGCTCGCCCTGCTCGCCCGCACCCGCATCGCCAATGAATATGGAATCACTCTGCAGAGGCTACGACAGGCCCCCCCCATCGAGCGGCTCGCCTGGCAATGGGTGCTCTGTAACGATAAGGCCTTGGTCGAGACGGCCGGTGGCAACCGTATATTAACGATACGTTACGAAGATCTATGCCAGAATCCTGAAGCAGTGACCCGACGGATGTTCGACTGGACCGGTTTAGAATTCAATGCGCAGACACATGCCTTTATCAAGGCAAGCACCCGCACCCACCAAAGCCGCTACTACAGCGTTTTCAAAAATCCCGAAATAGCAGCCCACAGCTGGCGCTCTAGTCTCTCGCAGGAGATACAGCGGGCCGTCTACAGAGTTGTCGCCGAAACCCGTGCCGGAAACCTGTTCCTCGATGGCAGCAATAAAGACCTTATCGAGAGATCAAATACTAGGGGGAAGCCGGAGCCGGCCCCTTCCGAGCATGAATAAGAAATGCATGGCTCATCACCCGACCGATCCCAGGCATTTTCCCCAACTGCATCCAATCACTTACAGCCTGTAGCCGCTGCAGCTTTCGAGGAAAGATGGGCACCCAATCGATGCGTGCGTTGACGCAGCCGGCTGTGAGCAACAGCTGCCGCAGACCTTCAGCATTCTCGTAGCGCACTCGCAACGGCTGCTGCCGCAAACGCTGCATCAACACCTCCCCCGCATGCAGCGCACAGCCTCGGTTCAGGCCATCAATCCATATTTCGCCTTCGGGCCGCGTAACGCGAACAAGCTCATTGACCAATGCCTCGCAATCAGCCAGTGCTTGTGTCACACCAAAGCACAAAACACCAGCAAAGGTCGCCGCTCGAAACGGCAGCCGGCGTGCATCACCGGCCAACCACACAGCCGCATCCCCAGAGGTCATGGCCTTGGCCTTCTCCAGGCTCGGCACGGAGTAATCCAGCCCGTAAACCCGCTCGACCCCTCGCCCAAGCAGCGCCCGCACATAGGTGCCTGCGCCGCAGCCGACATCGAGCCACTCGCCTTGTTGGGCACCGTCGAACAGCGTCTCGAAAGCCCGTAGCCGCGCCGCCAAACCGCTAGCGCTCCAACCGGCGATCAGTGCATCCGAGTCGTAACTCCGGCCGAAACGCTCGAACCGGCTGCGCCAACGCAACTCGAAATTCTCGGGGCTTCCCTCTCGCATACGATCTTCATCTGGCCCAACTGAAAAATTTCTTCTCAGCCCCGGCCTTGCTGTGGGCTCCCGATTACTGGGGTTTTCGACATGCGGGTGATCTCGAGTGACCGGCCCGGATTCTCATCCAAGCCTACGGTGGGTACCGAAAAATCCGCCCAACATAGCTGCTGCCCATGGGCTTGCCACATATTTCCGGGACACAATCCCAGGCGAGTCGACGCACGAATCACCGCGGCGCAGGAGTCGCCATCTCACGTACCATCGCCTTACGCAGCAGATGTCGAATCAGGCGCAGCGGAGGCATTTTGAGCCAATGCGAGCGCACGTACAACGCGAAGCGCGCCACTCGCACATCCCATCCGTTGCAGCTCGGATGCTGGGGGCGCAGACCGCGCTGGAGCAGCGCGAGCATCAGACCCCGCTGCAACGGCGGCGGCGCAAAGGCTTCGACACGGCGCCGCACGGCCAACGGCACCGGCGTATCCAACAGGCTCACCAAACAGGTAATGGCATAGAACAGCGGACGCCCCAGCATCAGCTGATCGGCCCGCTCCACAAGGGTATCCCAAAACGCCGGATCGGCGGATAACTGCCGCAGCAGCAGATCCAGATCCGAGAGATCCCGCAGCCCATAGGTCAATTCGCCGTCGTGGAAAAGGTGGGTAGCACTATGCAACACCATATCCGGCGGCGAGAGCGTATAGACATCCTCCATACCCGCCTCGGGCCATGGCACCACGCCCCTCAGCAGAAGCGTCGCCGAAGGCCGTAATCGTCCACTCAGCGGCAGGATGTTGTGATGAACATCCACTGTAGTGCCGCGCTGGTGATGCTCCATGGGCGGCAGCTCATGCATCCACTCCCGATAATAGCGCTGGTCGTAGGCATCGAGGTGGGTAGGGGCCCAGCCGGCCAACATCAGCGCACTCTCCACCGCCGCGAGGCAGTGGCGCGGAACGATGATATCCACGTCCTCGAAGAAACGCCCATGAACCGTGTCCAAGCCAGCATGCACGTAAGCCGCCCCTTTGAGTAGTACCAGCGGCACATTCGCCCGGCGCAGCGCCTGGCGAAGACGGGTTATCTCGTAGCGGGTTTCGCGATGGCAGCATTCGGCTCTACGCGCCGCCCAACGTAAGTGGGCACGCGGAGCGGCCGGCAATTGGGCGTCCGGGCCGAGCTGCCGGGCAAGCCAGTCAAGCCGGCCTAACAGGCCGCTCGCCCGGGCCTGCTGAACGAGCAAGTCCCACTCGCCATCCCTGAGCCGGGCCATATACGATGGCTGCATCAGTACCCGAATCAGCAGCGGCCGGGAACGGCGCCTCATGAAGCATTTGCCTCGGTCACCGCAGTAGCCGTAAGCTCGTCGAGCACCATTAAAGCCTGGTCGAGAGAGCCAATGATTAGAGAATACGGTGCGCAGCGCGCGACCGTATCGGCAAGCAGCTCGAAGCCGGTTACCCCGAGCTCGGCATAGTTAAAAGCGGATTGGGCGGCGCTCATAAAAGCGTACGTCCGGCCCAATGGCTGCAGCCGAGTCTCCTCGCCCGGTTCGAATTGAGGTACAACGAGCCAGCGCGGCGTGGCGAGCTCCGCAAGCCGAGCGACGGCGGAGGCGGGTGGCGCCAGAAGGCGCACGGTGCCCTTGGCCGTATTGTGCGATGCCGGCGAGAGCACTGCATGGGGAGCGAGCCGCCGCACCAGATCGATCGATTCGTTCTTCAGGCTCACGGGCCGCGCCAAACCCTGGACTCTGCCGTCTTCCAGGCGGAGAAGCGTTAGCTCGTCAGAGAGTAAACGCCAGCCCGAAAGCGCCAGCCCTGCGGTTAACGTACTCTTACCGGCACCGGAGGGCCCTGGCAGAATCAGCGCCCCGCCGTCTCTTTCCAGAACCGCAGCATGCAAGATAAGATAGTCCTGCACGTGGTTGGCGATGCACCAGTTCAAACCCCATTCGAACATAGGATAGGCTTGATCGGCTGGTAACGGCCAGAAAGGCCGCTGCCCATCGAGCTCGAAGACCGCCTGCGGCTTCCACCAACGCCGCGACCGGATGGTGATACTGAAGTCGGCGAAAGCGCCATCGGCCAGCGGGAAATCAGCGTACATATGTGCCATGGCCGAGGCCAGCGCACGGAACCGGCTGTAGAGACGCACGGTAAAGGGAGACAGACGCAAACCGAGTCCTCCGCCGCACAACCGGCGACGGAGCTCCGCCGCCCCGAGCTCGCCGATCAACATGTTGTTTCCCGGCTTGCAAGCCCCGCCTGTTCCAGCCTTGCCAGCAGATCCTCAGGCTCCTCATCGACCAATTCGCGGTCAAGTAGCGCGAGGAGATCGCCGGCGGGTACCGGACCAGCCGCCAGCCAATCCAATATCTTGAATACGGCCACGTCGAAGCGGAACGTCTCGCCGGAATCGGTCCGGTAGGCAATTAGTCCGTCTTCCCAGCGGCAGGTCCGCACGGGCGGGTCAACGCTGGCATACCAGCGTTCCATCACGCCCTCACAAGAAACGGTCATTAAGCCCAGGTGGTCTCGAAGTAGCGCTTGATATCTTCGGCGTACCAGCGGTCCACCCCCGGCGACGGCGAATAATATCCTCGACGGACCCACTGCCACCACATTTCCTGCACCGTCTCTACCGGCAGCGGCCGCGTCAAACCGCTCTTTGCATTAAGCATGGCGGCGACGAAGTAGGCTCCCATTCGATAGGGATCCTCTTTTTCCCCGGGAAGATGCAACACGCTCATAAGCGATAGCTGATCCGGCCGTGGCACCTGAAAATGCTCACCCCAGGCAACGAGGTCGAAAAACGGCGTTCCCCCTGCGAACGCGACTTCGGAATGCCCCGCTAACACCGAACCCACAGCCGGATACCGAATATTATCCTCGCTGCCCCGAAGGCCGACGCTCGGGGAATCCCTCCTTCCACCTTCTGCTACGAGCATCGGTGAACCCGGCTTACAGCCGGCAGGCCACTCGCCCGGGTGATTCTTCCAGAATCCGGGCGAGCGCCCACTGCACGAAGGCGTAGCCTGGGCCGTACCGCTGCCCACCGACGCGTTGGAAGCGGCCGCTCCCAATCGCGGGCGTAAGATGAAAAACGCTGGAACAGCCGCTGCCGCCGCCGTAGTCACTCGGCGCCGGTTGCGGTCGACCGAGCTGCGGCTTGCATCGCCCCCGTTTCCGGTTTGTCGCTCCTCTGACATCGAAAGACGCCTCCCGCCTTGAATATCAATCGCTAGAATTAACCATCAACGTCACGGAAACCCTCAAGTCCTTCTTATAACAGAAAGTTTTGTAAAATTCCGTCATACCCAGCCTTTCGACAAGATCCTCCTAAAGCCCCCGCCGCGCTCGGGGCGACGGGTCAATTAACAAGAGCTTCCTTAGCAGGCACCATGGTTCCCATGCAAGAAACAGGCTAAACAAAAAAATCATTATTAATTAAATGCTTAAAAAATAAAATATTGCCTGGCTGTCCCAACCGTCCAGAATGTGTAAAAGGTTTTGACGCATCGCGAGGCGCAAACGCAAGATTTGCTCACGCTGCCACACCCGCGCTCAGCGGCCACACAGCCTGCACCACCACTCGGGAGCACACGTTGTTACAAACCCCTGCCGTATTCCGGTCGACTCCACGTAGTACAGCCCTTCCTCCTCGGCATTACTATGACCATAAACGCTTCTTTACGTCACACCCAGCCAAAATGGGCCGGGCGGCACGGCAAAGATCAATCTCGCCGGCGGTATCGCGTGCTACTCATCACTGTCTTTAGCAGCGTGCCAGGCCACCCTGCCAAGTTCAACCTGGCATCTTTTAGATGCTCGGAACCCAGCAACTTAAACTTTAGTGTGGATTGGCAAGCATTACTACCAAATTCATCCGAAGCGCATTTTTCGCAATCACGACGACCATCGCTTTAGTCTCGGCCGGGGCACATTGATGTCCAGCGCCTCATAGAGAACACGTTGAAACCGAGTTCGGCGCCGGTGTCTCGTAACATTTACACCAGACCCGGCCGGCGGCGCAGCAGAAAAGAGCGGTGCCCCACCGCTGGCCTTCGAGCGAGCGACACAAAGCCGAGCAGCGCACACCAGGGAAAACAGCCTTTGCGAGGCTTCCATGAGGCGATTGTTGGCCGAAGCGGACAACGGGATTTAACAGTACCTTAAACGATACCGTGGGCAGATGGCATGACCGAGCACCATTAGTGCTATTTATATAAATGCTACTCGTTAAAGCATTAGGTAGTATAAAAGGGATACTCCGAGATGAGGCCGAACCGGTGTTCGTGCGTCGGCTCGGGCCTCACTTCGACAAAGCCCCAGGCCCTGCTTTTAGTGGATATTCAGCAGTGCCCGAGCGATGCCGTCGCGTCAGCGAAATTCTGGCAAACAGTATTTGGAAGGCGCGCGTAGGAAGATTCAGCATCTATTCAGCACGGAGTTGCTCGATGCGAGCTTGCTGTTGCAGCCGACAAGGTTGCTGGACGACCACGATAATGAGGAGAGAAATGCAGCACTCCATAACCAACCAAGTACGACATGCAGTCAAGCTTGCGGTCAAGAAAACATCTTTCGCCGACATGGCCCGGCGCCTTATCAAAACACCGCATCCACTCGAGCCTGCTCTCAGAGTGGGGCGAAGCCAGGGCTGGAGCGAAGGAGCGCAGTGGCTGCTATCCGCGCAAGGTAGGAGGCTGCTAGCCAAGGTGGAATTGCTCGAATTGCTGCGAGAGCGCATCAGCGATGAAATAGAACACGAGTTGTTGCTCACCGAGGTCCGCAAGTTGCTTCTTCTCGAGCGTGGAACATTGCTGAATCATGAGGATATTCAGGTATTTGCAACGGCGCTCATTCAGCAGTGCATTAACAACCAATATGTTTATTTTGTTTCAGACGCGGAAGAGCGCGCTTTGGAAGCGCTTTCCGCCCGCCTGAACCGCTCCTCGGATAAGGGCAATTCATTAGGAGTGCACGAACTCTACCAACTCGCCCTCTACCGCGACCCGGAGCAATTTTCAGTTAACTGGAGTGAAATTTCAGCGATCGGCCCACTCGCCGAATTGGCCCGCGGACGAGCGCAGGAGCGCCGCGAAGAAGACCGAATCAAACACTCCATCGAGCAACTCGTCCCCCTAAAGACGCCACATCAGGTGGCGGCGATGTACGAAGAAAACCCGTACCCTCGGTGGCTGAACATGCGGCTTCGCAAGCCGGGAAGCAGAATCGAAACCATGCGTAAGCACTTTAGCGACGACGAGTTCCCCCCCTGGGACAGAACCTGGGACATCCTTGCCGCCGGGTGCGGGACTGGACGGGACGTAATGGCTATGGCGTCGGGCTACGGTGACCAGGCGAGCGTTCTCGCCATCGACTTTAGCAAAGCAAGCCTTGCCTACGCCATTCGGATGTCGAACAAATATTGGAACTCCAACATTCGGTTCGCTCAATGCGACATCCGCGACCTTCCAAAGCTGCCCGATCAATTCGACATCATTGAGAGTTCCGGTGTGCTACATCATCTGGATGATCCCATGGAGGGATGGAGAGCTTTGGTCGATCGCCTGCGCCCCGGCGGATTGATGTATATCGCACTATACAGCCGCCTCGCCCGCAGAGAGATAATACGAATCCGTGACGATGTCGCGAGCCGAGGCGGTGTTCCGGACGCGAAATTTATCCGATCTTATCGGCGGGAACTCATGCTGAATAGGCCGCAGCTGATTGATGGACCCAACTTGCCCAACCGATGGGATTTTTTCTCGATGAGCGGCTGCAAGGATCTCCTGTTCCACGTCGTAGAGCATCAGTACACAATCCCGGAACTCGGACAGTGCCTCAAAGAGCTGGGACTGGAATTCCGCGGCTTCGAGCTTCCCGGGTTGCTGCAGGATCGATTCTGGAGCAAATTCCCGGACGGCCACAAGTGGCTGGACCTCGAAGCCTGGGCTGAGTTCGAGGAGACGCACCCCAATACGTTCGGGAGCCTCTATAGCTTTTGGTGCAGAAAGCCACCACTAAGCGAACATTGATTTGATTGGTTGGCGAATTCCATTGATGCGCCACCTCGAAGGAGACGCCACAAAGCGCGCAGATCTTTCTCGCTCAGTGAATCGATCGACGCTGCAAAGATAGGGGTCGGCTCACATCGGCGCCGTAATACACGAAGGCTCCCGCAAAACCCTTATGCCGTAGCGTATTGTAAAAATCCCGATCGGCCGCCGGATCGCCGCGCAACGCGTCGGCGAGCCGCGAACCACGGAGCTGCCCAGAACGCGGCGACAGGTCAAGACGCCCTAATGGCGCCTGGGGTGAGAGAAGATAATCCGAGGCCTTGCCGAGCGGCGCCGTGATATTGGCCCGACGCTGCATCCGGCCGGTGGTGGGAGTGGCGGCAAAGATCGCGTTCGCTTCTACCACCTGCCGAAACCGACGGTTGGCATTCCAAACGGCGATTCCGATATCGCTGGCCAATACCGTATTGTGAAAGATACTTATGGACTTCGGTGCCACCCCCTTGTGCGGCATGATCATGATCGCCCGTCCCACACCCACCGTATTGACAAAGGCGTTATTGTAGATCGCCACCCGGCCGGTGGCCTGAAAAAGCGCTTCGGTCGGATTTTGATAAAAGAAATTGCCGTATACGAGATGGCGATCGAAACGGCCGACTCCCTTCTGCGGTTGGTACCCAAGCAGCACATTCGGGCGCGCCAGCCCGCCCTCGGCGCCCCCAGCGGCCTTGCTGAACGCATTGTAGCGCAGAATCGTCACCTGCGGCTGCCGGGGCATACCGGCCAGTTCCTCCCTGGGCTTCTGCTGCTTGATCTCAATGTTGTAGCCGATGGTGTTGCGGATCACATTTCCCTCGATCACACCGCCGATAAACGGCGCGGAGCCGTCCGAGTCACCGAAATACATCCCCGTGCCCGCGCCATCGATCACATTACCTCGCACCACCCAGCCCCAGGCGGGACACTTAGTGGAAATGCCGACGATCTGCTGATTGGCATCGTGGTTGGTGATCTTCAGATTCTCGATCGCGATATGGTGAGCGTAACGCGCGGTTCCTTCGGCTTTGACGGCGTCGACTCCGAGCTTCTGCCCGTCGAGGACCAGGTTCCGGATCGTAATGTAGCTGGCGTTTTTGATGCTAATCGTATTGCGGCCACCGTGTGCCAGGAACAGCGCCGGATCGCCATGAGCCGGTCCCTCGATTGTGATCCGCTTCCCGGCCAACCCATTAAGATTGTGTGCCGCAAGACCGTAGCGGTACACGCCGGCTTGCAATCGGAGGGTATCGCCGGGCTGAAGAGTCTGCACCAGTTGCCTATAGTCCGCAGGCTCACCGCTGATCACGGCGGCCAGCGCAGCGCTTGCGAAATTCAGGGCCGCCAACGCGGCAAACGGCAATATATTTGCTTCCAGGACATTGCCATTGCGTCCGTCCTACTCCTAATCCCCCCGGCGGCATCAGAAATTCCGACGCTGAATCGCTCCCCGCGTTCCTGACAACCCCACCGGGGCTACTTCTCCTTCCTCTCTTTCCAAAACCTCGATGGCTGCAGCCGCCTGCGCCTCCCGCCACTCCCGGTGCAGAATCGCGCTGATTCCGACATAAGCGTAGTACAGATCGAAATACGCAAAACTCAAAAAGGCGCCGGAGACCATGTAAGGCAGCAGCGATATCTCCATCGCCTTTGCGTAGCGGCCGATCCAGGCCATATCTTCCGCGTACTCCATGCGCCCCAGGCGATGCAGCCGCCAAAACGTACCGAGCAGCAGCATCATAAAGAGGATGAAGCCGGCGATGCCGTGCTGACCGAGTATCTGGAAGTAGATACTATGGGCCGCCCGGGTCTGATTTTCCCAGGAACCGAGAAAATTGGCATAGCTCAGCCAGCGGACCGAGTTGTCGGCAAATTCAAAGTTGAACCCGGCCCCCAGCAGCGGGCGGTCTTTAGCGATATTCCAGGCCACCCCCCAGGCCTGGATCCGTTGCATTGCAGAGGTGTCTTCCTGGTAATCGAGCGTGCTCTCCTGGCGTTGCACCCAACGCTCCGGCAGATAGTCTTTTGCCAACACCAGCACCAGCGCGGCCACCACAGCCAGCAGAAACATACGCGCACGATAGCGCCAAAACAAGGCGCCCATCACGATCACCAGGCCGAGGAACGCGCCGCGCGAATAGGTGAAAATCACCGCCGGCACCGAGAGCCAGAACACTGCGTACAAGGCGATGCGAACCGAACGCCGCGATTCCTCGCGCGCGACCAACAGGGCCAGCGGTAACGTCATGTTCAATGCCAGACCGATGCCGTTGTTGTCTCCGATAAATGAGTTTCCGGGCCCCCAAACCCGGAAGCTACCGCCGGTGAGTATCGAGAAAAGCCCACCCTTGACCCCGTAGAACCCGATCGACAACGCGATAACCACGAACAAGAGATGGATCCGGAACCGGCCGAAAATCAGCATCATGGTCACGAAAGTGAACAAAAAAATCTTGAACACAGCATTCCATTGGACCCATGCGACTTGCGGATACCAGGCAAAAACGGTGGTCAGCGTGAACCAGAAACCCAACAGCAAAAGCAGCACCGTTTCGAAGGTCAAGGGCGGCGGGCGGCGGTCCTGCGTGAACAGCAAACCCATGATCGTCGCGGCGGCGATTCCCTGGGCAAGCGGGTATTGCTGCGCCGCCCAAGTCAGCTTGTGGGGATTCATATAACCGAGCCAGGACCAACCGAGAACGCCGATCCAAGCTCGGCGCAGGGCGATAACGGCGAGGACGCCAATGATAGCGATGATAAGCACATCACGCAGGCCCACTGCATTGCTCCTTTTCTGCGCAGCACCCAACCGGCACGCTCAGCCGACTCGAGCAAGTAAATCCCGGAGAGAACACTCAACCATGACCTTGCACCGCCGCGAGGAAGGCGGTAGCGTCCATGCAGGATTTTTGCACTCTCATACGCGGGTATGACTTTTTCATGCCACTTCAGAGGACGCAAGGGGAAGACGACATGGAGCTCGTACGGTGAGTGTCAACCCGGCAACCTGGAAACAGGAAGAAAACACCCCCAAGCGAACCCTGATCGTCGTAGCCTTCCATTACCTGCCCGACAATACGAGCACGGGCGTCTTGCGTACGCTGAAGTTCACGGACTACCTGCGCCGCTTCGGCTGGCGATCCGAAGTCATTTCCGTACCGGAGCGCCTTTACGTCCGAACGGACCCGGAATCCGTCCGGCGAATCCCAGCCGGTGTCCACGTCCATCGCCCCTGGGCAGCGGATGTAAAGCAACTGTTCGGGATCAAAGGCATCTATCCGGATCCGCTTGCAACTCCGGACCGTTACTGGCCATGGGTGCTGCCCGCCTCTAGACGGGCGCTGCGGGTCATACGGGAACACAACGCCGAAGCCATCTATACTACTTATCCACCCGCCTCCGCCCATCTGATCGGCTTGTGGCTCAAGCGGCGGACCGGCCTGCCGTGGATCGCCGATTTCCGCGACCCTTGGGTCGAAGACTCCATGCCGAACTGGCGCCGACGCGTCGAAGGCTGGCTCGAGGGCCGTATTCTCCAGAGCGCGGACCGGATCATCTGCAACACGCCGGCGATGCGCCGCTGGTTTCTCGAACGATACCCTCATCTGCCGGGAGAAAAGTTCGATGTGATCACCAATGGCTACGACGAAGCCGATCTCGCGCACGTACAACCCGAAATCCAAGAAGATTTCGAAATCCTGTACCCGGGCATGATTTCCGCCGGCAACCGCAATCCACTGCCCTTGCTTGACGGCATCAGCCGGGCGCGCAAGCGGGGCTTGCTGCCGAATGAAGGGGTACGGCTCACCCTGCTCGGTACCGGAAACTACGGCCGGAGCCAGGAATTTCTCGAGGCCTTGCACAACCGGGAGCTGACGGAAATGACCGAGGTCGTCGCCGACCGCGTCCCTTACCGAGACGCGCTGCGTCGGATGGCCGGGGCCGATGTGCTGGTGGTCCTCAGCGAACCGCTAGGCGAAAGTTCAGCCACCGAGGCGACACGCGCTTGGTCTCACCTGCAGGTTCCGGCAAAGCTCTACGAATACCTTCGTCTAGGACGGCCGTTGCTCGCATTGGTGTCAGGCGGTGCCGTCGCAGAACTGCTCAGCTCCCTCAATGCCGGCGCACCCATTCGCCCGGATGATCCGGACGCGATCGCCGCCTTCCTCGGCCGCGCCTATCGAGCGCGCGCGGCGCATGCGCCAGGCAGCGGCACGAATCCGGCGATCAAAGCATACAGCCGGGAGCACCTCTCGGCCCGACTCGCCGGCGTCCTAGACGAGCTGGCTTCGGAACGCACGCGAGCGCTAGCGGGGCAATGAGCGTCCGCAGCCGGAAGGATCACCTGCGAATCGTGCTGTTCAGCTGCGCCGGTGCACCGCTGAGCGCCGAGACGTTGACGAGTCTCGGTGTATCCGCACCCGAGCTGCTCGATCGAATCGTCGGAGTGGTGCTTTCCCAACCACGTCCGCGACCCACGCAAGCGAGTCGCGAGCGGGCGGCCGGACAGTGGCGGAAAGAACTCATTTTGGCCCTTGGCTACCGATGGAATCGGTGGCGATACGCTTGGCGCCGGCGTATCAGGCACCTGGGACGGCGGCTCGGACTGGTCGATGCTCGACGCTGGGCACGAATCGAAGAATTTTGCGACGCAAGAGGGCTGATCCCGCACTACACGCGCGATCCCAATGCAGCGCCGACCATCGATTTCGTACGCCGCCTGGCGCCCGATCTGATCTTGATGATCACATTTCACCACATCCTTCGCACACCGATTATCGAAATTCCACGAATTGGATGCTTCAACGTGCACTGCTCACTGCTGCCGGATTTCCGCGGACCCGACCCCATCAACGAGGCACTCAAAAACCGCGTCGGCGCGACCGGTGTCACGGTGCATTGGGTCGATACCGGGATCGATACCGGAGATGTGGCCGCCCAAGCCTCGATGGCGATTGTGCCGGGCGACACAGAGGCTTCCTTGCGGCCCCGGCTGGCGGAGACGGCGGGGCGGCTGCTCGCCGACCTGCTCCGCGCTGAAAAAGAGCAACAACTACCGCGGATCAGCCAAGCCGAGACTCAATTTAGAAAATGATTAAAAATGACTTAGGTACTATTGATGCGCCAAGCGAGCTTGCTGAGAAGGGGTTGGCCGTTACGTTCCCACTCCTGGATTTTCAGCAGCGAAACGCTCAACCAAGGTGTCGGAGAACCATGGCATTCCGCTTAGCATGGATGGAAAGATGCTATCTGTTGCGGCCGCGATACATCCGGAACACAACCACGTCGGCTGTGGCTTGCTCCGGGTCTCCGCCCAAGCGGCGGCTCATGATGCCGGCGACCTTGGCCGGCCGGGCCGACCGAGGCCGCATCGAATGAGTGAAGTCACTCACACCTTCATTACCGTGGATGTGGAAATGTGGCCACCCCACTGGGAAGCCGATGGACCGGCGCTGCGTGACGCCTTCCGTCGCTACATCCACGGTGTCGGCAGACCCGCTCAGTATGGCTTACCCTATCAGCTCGCGGTGCTAAGCGAGCACGGCTTGCGCGCCGTATTTTTCGTAGAACCGCTGTTCGCTTCGGCGCTCGGGCGCGACGCGCTGGCGGAGGTGGTCGGCATGATCCGGGAAGCAGACCAAGAGGTGCAGCTCCACTTGCACCCGGAGTGGCTGGGCCGCGCCGGACATCCCGACCTGCCGGGCCCATACCAGCTTGCCGTCAAGGCGCTGGAGCGGACCGAGCAGCAACGCTTGATCGAGCTTGGCAAGCGTTGGCTGCAAGAGGCCGGAGCGGGTGAAATCACCGCCTTTCGGGCGGGTTCGTTCGGTGCCGACCGAAGGACGCTCGCGGCGGCGCGGGCGAGCGGCATCGTTGCCGATTTCAGCCAAAATGCCGCAGGGCCGCACGGCCCGATCGACCCCGCCATCCCGGACGATCTGTCGGTGACCGAGGAAGGCGTGATCGAGGTACCCTTGACGACCTATCGGGATTTCACGCAACGGTTGCGCCCATTACAAGTGGGCAGCAGCGGGATTGCTGAGATCAACGCGATCCTCGATATCTGTGCGCGCCAGCGACGTGCGGCCGTGTCCATATTGTCCCACAGTGCCGAGCTACTGGATGCCCGTCGCCAGCGCGTCGATCCCGTGGTGCTGCAGCGTTTTCTGGGATTGTGCCAATACCTCGCGCGCCATCGGGATCGACTCCCGACCGCAACGACCGGGAATCTTCGCCAGATCAGCGCCGGCTTAGCTCCGAGTGGCGCCGCCCCTCTGCGCGTCCCGCACCAAGCGGCCGCGCGGCGCTATGTCGAGCAACTGCGTCGGAGGAGCCGATGAGCGGTGGCGGCAATCAGCTCCGGGAAATCGGATTTCCCATCCGTTTGGGGGAATGGACACTCGCGACACCATTGCGCACCTTAGTCGTTCGGCGCGCCGGCGTGCTGGATAGAGAGCACCCGCCCGAGTGGCCGCGATTATCCGATCTGCCGAATGGTGCCGATGGGTTCATGCTGGTGCGACGTGCCGAGACAGCGTCAAGACGGCGGCGACCGGTATCGTTCGCGGACGGAGTGCTACGGTGGACGATACAACGGGGGCCCCGCCATTTCGTGCGGCTGGACGGAACGTTCGATGAATACCTGCAGCGCTTTTCGCCCAAAACCCGGTCCGGGTTACGCCGGAAGCTTCGACGCATCGAACGCGATAGCGGCGCGAAAGTCAGCTTCCGCATCTACTCGGAATCCGAGTTTCCAGCGTTTCACCAAACCGCAATCGATGTCTCGCGCGCAACCTATCAGGAGATCATGTTCGATGCAGGCCTCCCGGCGGATGAGGCCAGTAAACGTAAAATGGCAGACGCCATGGCCGCCGGCCGAGCCGAAGGGTACGTGCTTTTCATCGGGGACGATCCAGTGGCTTATCTCTACTGCCCGATCCGCAATGGGGTTGCCGAATATGAGTTCGTCGGTTACCGGCCGGAGTTCGCCCGGCTATCACCGGGTACCGTGCTGCTGATGCGCGTCCTCGAGAGCTTGTTCGCGAGAGCGGATGTTCGGGCGTTCGACTTCACGGAGGGGGCCGGGAAAGGCAGCCACAAGTCCTTCTACGCGACCGACAGCGAGGAGTTCGAGACAGTTGTCCTGCTGCGCCCTACCGTATCCAATGTTGCATTAATATTGTTCCGAGAAACGATAGGGGGAATCTCCGGCACGCTCGGGTATGCCCTCGATACATTGGGCGTCAAAATGCGTGTTCGCGGCTGGATGCGAAAAGTTCGAGGTGTGCCCGCCTAGGCAGCTGATGAGGTAGCTGACACAAGGAGCGACTGAGGGCGCACGCAACACAGCCATACGCTCTCAAGACTCTCTTGACTATCTTGTATTGCCCGGCGGGTCGCACCCGTCGTCGTGGTACTCTCAGGCGGAATTTAACCCATAGTGCATCCTTCCATTTAGCAGACAATAATGCACTACAAAGGCGAGGATCAAACATTCGGTGGTGAGCTCCTGAGATGAGGCTGCCCAAGGTGGACACCTTCGCACCAGATGGAACTAATATCAAACTCAACACCAGTGAGCACAAGCCGCGCTTCTGAGTCACAATTCCACTGATGCGATCGGAGAATTTTGATGATGCTGAAAAAGTACTTCAGGAAACCGCGCGGCACAGGCACCTCCCTGAACCTCTACATGTTTCTTCCCCACCGAATCATCCATGCGCTCAAAGTACTGGCAACCAACCCCGCGTATTTCAAGGCACGTCTTTCGACCATTTCCTACCAACTTAAACACCCTGACCACCCGTGGCTGACGACAGCGGCGATCGCTTATATGACAGAAACCCTCGACAGCACGAAGAGAGCCTTTGAATGGGGAAGCGGCCGCAGCACTATCTGGCTCGCGAAGAGAGTGGGTCACCTTGTCAGCGTTGAGGATAATAGGGAATGGTATCACAAAATACGGCCTCGACTCGCGGGCCACTCCGTCGACTATTTTCTGATCGGACCGGAGAATCCCCAAGAACAGTATCCGGGAAGAATCCTCGATTACCCGGACGGCCATTTCGACCTAATTCTCGTCGATGGAAGCCACCGAGCCGCATGCATCAGAAACGCTGTGTCCAAAATCGTCATTGGTGGTTCAATAATTGTCGACAACGCCGATCAGGGCGTGAACACAGCTCCCCTCAAGAATTTTCAAAAAATTCCGACAGACAACGGCGTATGGCATACTGACATCTTCGTGAGAGAAGCATGACAAGGACCGGTGCTCACGTCTAGCTTTGCTTGGAAGTCACAATGCAAAACAAGACGATTTGTGAGACTCTGGATAATTATTGGGGCATACAGCCTTCGCCTTGAGGGCATGCCTTTACACACAAGTCTGAAAATCTCCGTAAAATCAGACAGATGGGTTTTTTCTCATGTAGTTATTTTTATTATATTTTTTCGACTTATGTGTAAGGCGATGGCCTTGAGGGACATCAGGTGGTTCGTATGCTTAAGAGACTCCTCAACTCGGATCCTATTCTGCGGATCCTTGAGGTCATTGACCGCCGCAGCGAGAACCGCATGACGGAATTCGGTATGCTCGCCCAAGCATTCGAATTCGCTAAAATCAATGGCATTAGTGGCGATTATTTTGAGTTCGGCGTTTGGCGTGGCAAAACATTCTGTTATGCGCGTAAAATGGCTCGCCGCTACCGCTATGGACCGGTAAAGTTCTTTGCGTTCGACAGCTTCGAAGGTCTTCCGAGCGTTGTAAACGACCGCTTTGAAATATGGAGGGCCGGTCAATTCGCCTGCAGTTCCGAGGAATTTCGTAGAATCCTGCACCGCAACGGATTCAGTCCGAACGAGTATGAGCTCATTTCCGGATTTTATGATCGTTCGCTAAACGAAGAGTTAGCAGCCCGCCTTCAGACACAGAACGTGAAGGCCAGTATTATATATATCGACTGCGATCTATACGAATCCACAGTACCCGTACTCGATTTCATCCTTGATTTCCTACAAAGCGGAACCATCCTCTGCTTCGACGACTTCTATAATTACCGTGGATTGCCAGGTTACGGCGAACAGCGGGCACTGGCCGAATTCCAGGCCCGTAACTCACACGTGCGGCTTTTCCCTTACATGCCATACAGCCCTCTCGGCATGTCTTTTATCGCTGGATTGGGGAGCGAAATCAACGCAGAGATGGTGGGCTGATCATGTTCGAGTTCGACAAATATCAACCGGAGAGATCAGGGCCTCGCACAGAGCCGCAAACGGCTTATACACCCTTTCGCAATTTTCGACGACGCGCACTTCTGCAATGGGGTGAACATTGCGTTGAATGCGCAGCACCCGCTTGTTTTGCAACTTGCGACCTTTATGATGCTCGGCCTGATAAGCGGTGTCGACGGTTCGCTTACGGTATCTTCTGTAACACGGCCTATCCCTGCGCTACCGGCGCAGGCGCCGAAGTGGTGTTCCGGCGCTGGGGCAAACTAGAGGCTCGCGCCAATGCCAAGCTCTTCGATGCCGCGACGGTGGGTCGCCTGGAAAAAACGCTCTTGCGCTTGTCACCGCTCGTCAATACCGTAGGCCGTGCCGTCAATAGTGTTACGGGCGACATACGATGGAGCTACCTCACCTTCGGCCTGCTGGAACGGCTGAATAGATGGCTTCACAATGCATCCGATCAGCGACAAACTCCAGATGCGTTCATTGTCGAGGTCTATAACCCGACTGCAAAGACCGCAACATTGCTTCTGTCCATGAGCATTGTTCGGACATGCATCCGCGCGGATGTACGGGCCGATCAACTTCCCGCGCCCTTCTTACGAAAGCTGTCGTTTGCGCCCGGATACAACCTGAGCGAAATCCCGTTCACCGACTTCGCCGAAATCGTCGGCTCGGGATTGCCTTTCGGCATCAGCCTCACACCGGAGGCGGTCGAAGGCACGCACCTGGTCTTCCTTTGTCTCGACCTCGTACAGTACGCAAATCTAGCGAAGACCACGGCAACAAAACAGGCAATAGGCGAACACGCTGAGCGAGTCGCAGCCAAATGCGTGGTTTTCGACCTCGACAATACACTTTGGGACGGAGTACTTCTGGAGGGAGACGTGCGTCTGCGCGACGGTGTCGCGGATCTTTTTCGAGAACTCGACCGGCGCGGCATCCTGATCTCGGTATGCAGTAAAAATAGTTACGATGTAGCCATTACAAAGCTACGCGAGTTCGCTCTGGCGGATTATCTTCTCTATCCGCAAATCGGTTGGGGACAAAAGTCCGCGGCGATCGGAGAAATCGCCCGAAACCTCGATATCGGCTTAGATACCTTTATCTTTGTTGATGACAATCCCTTCGAACGCGAAGAAGTCGCGCGGACCCACCCAACTGTCGAAGTTCTGGCTGAAACCGAGCTAACGCGCCTTACAGAGCATCAACGATTGCAAGGCAGCAGCACACTTGAGGCCAGCAATCGGCGCTTGATGTATCAGCAAGCTCAGAAACGCGAGGCAGTCGCCGTTTCCTTCGGTGAGGACTATATTGGCTTCCTACGCAGTTGCCAGATCGAGCTCGACATATTCGACATCGTCGATGACAGCACAAATCGCATTGTCGAACTGGTGCAACGAACCAATCAGCTTAATTTCTCTGGAAAAAAATATACCCGAGATGATTTTCGGGCAATCCTTGCCGATAAGGCCATTCGCAAAACGGGTGTAGCCTGCCGTGACAAGTTCGGAGACTACGGAATCATCGGAGTTTGCATTTGGCATCTCAACGGCAATCAGTTAATCGTACAAGATCTGATGATCTCCTGTCGCGTACAAGGCAAATTCATCGAACAGGCACTTTTTCACCATTTGATGTCGGCCGCGGAACGTACACCCGAAAAATTTCTGATCAATTTCAAAAAGACCGATCGAAACGGCCTTGCCAAAGCCGTGCTGGACAAACTTGGATTCGCCACGGCCGCAGAAGGCCAGCTTGAACGGACTGTCAACCCGACGACCTTTGAGGCAGATTTTATCCGTATTATGCAGTCCGCCCCGAGCAATTCAACTCACAGGCGGATTCCACCTCAGAAGGCAAACAATCGCGCGTAGCGCAAGCGCGTCGATATGCCGTATCTGATCAGCACCGTCAGCAAGTTCATTACATCTCGCGCTCGGAACGCCAACAGCACGACATGTTTGTCCAGGGCAAAAGCGACTCCAGTACGCAAACACCTCGAGACCGAGGAGCAACAGCATAAAAGCTACCTTATGAGGCGATGATCACCCTTTCCGAGAACCTCGAAGTGCTGCCACCCACAATCCGAGCAGTGTGAGGTGGACCCAGCATCTCGGCCTCAAAAAGCTCGGTGCACTCGCCTATGCTATGAGCGACAATGAAACCCATATCCGGCGCCTTAACGAGGCCCGGGCAGAGCTATTTTGATCGACAAGGCCGAGACTGCAGCAACCGTCTGAGCAAGCGCTAATACCTTTTCCTGCTCAGATTTATTGCAGGATTGGCAAAAGCTGGGTGATGATTTTCTCGAGCCGGTGCTATCTGGCGCCGCGGAGGGTACTGTGGTCCGTGTAAGATTGAACTACCTGCTGAGCGCATTGGCCCTGCTGGCCATTCTGGCGATAGAGCCTATGGAACTACGAGCTCAGACGCCCGAGATCACCGTGGAGCGCATGCCGTTGCCTAAGTCAGGCAAAGGACTCGCGGGACAGATGAAACATGTCTCTTTCGAGCCGGGCCCGGACGGACGCATTTTCGTGTATGGAGGCGATTACGTCGGTAAGCCAGTCGGGGCCTCGTATCGGCGCGAAATCTGGTCCGTCGATTTTACCGCTAACGACTGGCGGCTGGAGTCGGGCTACTGTCCGCCGAATGCCGGTGTCGTATGGACGCGGGGACGATGTCAGGCAGGCTTTGCCCATCTAGGCGGAAGCCGCTTCCTGATCGCCGGCGGCAACTATAATCTGAACAATTCTTCAGCCTGTGGGTCTGCGGCCGGAAAGACCGAGCATGCCTACGTCATGGACTGGTCCGGCGAATACCATATCCCGGCGCAGACGCCGCCCAATCCGGAGCGCACGCTGGGCGGTCCTTTCGGCCAGATCAAGTACGGGGTATGGGATCGTGTGAACGAGCGCTTTCTGGCGATCAAGGCTCACGGACAGATCGTACAATTCAAGCAGGGGGAATGGCGCCTGCTGCCGGGGCTGACAGGACGCTATCTGTGGAGCGCGCAAGGCACCCAGAACCTCGTGGGGCGCCGCTGGTACATGGTTGATGAGAAAGCCGGCAAGAACGGAGAGCTCGTCTACATGGGTCTCGATCATGACACATTGCACACGGCCGCACCGCTCCCGTTTCCGGCAAGGCGCAATGCACGCAGCTACGAAACGGTCGCGCTGGCCTGGTGGCCGGCACGCAAACGGCTCGCCCTTTACCGGGTCTATGACAAAGATGTCCTCTGGCTTTACAAAATCGATGGCGGATTCGAGCGGGTCGCACTGCCGAACCAGGGCAGACCGGTGCACGGAAACCACCTGGTGTCGGACCCGGCGCACGATGCCCTCGTCATCATCGGCGGGACCGACGGCGCGTGGAACGATCCTAATCGCAGTTACTGGATCATTCGGTGACGATGATCACATGCTGGCGCTATTTAACTAGCTCGAACGAGCTACACCACGGAACTACTTGCCGAGAAGCGGATTGACGAATAGGAATCAAGCGCCTAGCGCATGAAACGAGTGATAGCTGGCGACGAACATTGTCCGCCCCAAAGGGCGGGCACCGGGCTGCTGCGCCAGCACGACATCCCAATCGTGATTCCCTTCGAGGAGAACGGGACCGTCCGGAGTGATGGCGACATCCCAACCGACCGAAGGGAATTCCGAAAACACATCATGCGCCCGCAAACACAGCTCGAGCGCCGCCTTCCAGTACGGCAACCGGTAACCGGCGAATGGGCGCCCCGAATGGGGGGATTCATGGTAATCAACGGCGGCGTAATGCAGATCCTTGCGCACAGCATCGCGTAGTACGCCGGTCGCCTCGTCTATGGGGCTCGCGAAACCGCCCAGCGCGAAATTATCGGCTGGGGCGGCGTCTGACTCGGGGGGCATTCGGAAAACCGACAGCATATGTTCGGATTGTCCATGAACCTTCCGACAGGTGACGATCCGCGCCGTACACAGCGCGCCCGGGCCGAGCGAAGCGATGGACGGGTGATTCGCCAACCGTCGTTGAAGCAGATATGAGCCTCCGGAATGGGAGAGTGCCTTGAGATGATCGCATAGCTCATCCGCGGTCAGCGCCTCCCCACCCTCACTTCGATAATACCCATCTTCCTGCCAAATCCACCGCGCCACTCCCTCGCCGCAGAGAGAGTCGGCCGGTTTGCTGAAAAGATCACCTCGAGGCAAGGTCACCTCACCGCCGTCAGGCCACGCTCGCGCAGCGCCGGCCGTGAACTCCGCGACGATCACAGCGACAGGCAGTTGGTGCGCGGTGCAAACTCGATGGAAAATCCGCTTGTCGATGAGACGGGATGTGTCCACGTTCAGCCGTTGGTAGAGATGGGTTCGAAGCATCATATTGACGTTGAGTGGAAAGAATAACTCGGCATCGGCAAGGTTATCGAGTCGATACAGCCTGTAGCGATAATAGGCATCGGAGCTGAAACCGAAGCGCATTGCGATCAGCCACTGCTGCAGAAGTTGCCGCCACAGCGGCACCCCCGCAAGGCGGGCGACCTCCGGCCCGTAAGTTCGAGTCGATCGCCAGACACGCACGAAGCTGGTCAGAGGACGGATTCCCTGAGCGATAACCGCCCCCGAAGCTCTGCTAAAGGACCGATAATTGCGTCGTCTGACCAGTTGCCTATGCAGATGATGCAGCGCGCTAGAGTTCCGCCGGGCGGCGGCGTCAACACTTAGACGCTCCATGGGTTGCCGCGGGATCGCAAAGCGTTTTGCCTTAACGATCGCCATGTTTAGCCCTGCCGCAGGTGTCACCCGCGTTCACCGAAATGCACCAGATCTGCTTCGCGCTTTCCCATCCCGCCTTGTCCCACGTTCCTCCTCGGTACAGATGGCCGGTGCCCGGGACGTAGACACCCATTATATTGTAGGCAATCGGCAGGTTCAGCGCGTCGGTCAAATCGTCGTATGCACCGGATTTGAGGTTGTACAGACCGACCCGCTTGGTATTGTCACCGAACACGATAACGGCGCTGTCCCGGCGGGGATCGTAGGTGACCGCCGCCATGGCGGGGATCGGCTCCGGTGTGGGCGGTAGCGAGCTCCATTCGAGCGTTTTCACATCCAATTTCCAGACTTCGCGCAACGGCTTGCCCTTCCAGTTCTTTGCGCCGCCGAATATGTAAACATCACCATCAACACAGATACCGGAGTCCCGTATATTATTCCTACGCCCTGGCCGCTGCTGGCGGTAGCCCGTTGCCAAATAGTGGCCGGGGCGTTTTTCATCCGGCCGTACAACGACGAGGATTCCCTCATTCTTACCGCCGTAGCGCACAAGCGTCCGGCGCTCCGCGCAGACAATGTCCGCATAATTCCATCCGTTCACGAACTTGTAAGCCGCCTCGTTGGTGTAGGTGATCGGCGCGAACTCGGGCTTACGCGCGTTGGGCACCAGATGAATCCATCGTTTCTTTGCAATGTCGTAGATGCCGTGGTTACCGGCTAAAGTATCCCCCGGTGCGGCGATCCAAAGCTGTCCGTCCCGGCCTTCCCAGGGGAGATAAAAGCCGATGTAGTTATTGCGCCCGGAAGCCGAGGGCGGCGATGTCGACCGGCCAGCGAACCATTCCGCCGAGGTCAACTGCTTATGCAGATCCTTTTGCCAATAAACCCATCGGTCCGTGCCCGGATTGTAGACCCGGACGGAGTTGTCCGAGCTGGGATCGTGGTTATGACCCATCAGCGGCATGAACAGCCAGGCGTCGGTGGCGGGTGAGCGGATGGCGAACACGTGGCTCCAACCCATGCCGTTGTTGGACGGGTCATCGGTGATATGCACGGCGAAAGGTTGGCTTGCGGTCGCGGCCGGACCGACCAGCAGCGCCAGCGTGAGTACGCACGCCCTCCCCCTGGTGGCGGGGCAGGGAAAGGCTGCAGCAGCAAGTAAGCGGCGCACTGCACGCAAACCATACTTTAGCATTTGGGAACCTAGAAAAACCGCACTTCGCATCGTCATCTCAGCATAGGCGGGGATTCTTCTTGGTGTTACAAAAAGGAGAATGGATTCCAGCCTACGCCGGAATGACGGAATTCGGAAGTTATTCAAGGTCCCCATTTATCATTCTGCCTTGACGGTTTACGTTTATATGGAAGCCGCTCTTGGGATCTTCTCAATCCATCGCTCTCGGTGCCAAACGCTCGTATAGTGTCCCGTTGTGCGTCCATTCCCACACTTTCCAGTAGAAGAATAGCTTCCATATCATCGTCTGCGAAGGGGAGGCCGTCGGTGGCTCCTGCAGAGCCGCTGGACGAATCCAGTGTTCGTCATGGGGCTCGATGAGCCAATCGCCGATGAATGCGCTGAGCGATGCCCGATGCGGTCGGCGCCGTAACCGGCTCGGCAGCCTCGCGGCGGCCTCTTCCTGCAACCGCGCGCTCCAATACGCAAAATCGATCCTGGATCGGCGGATCGGGCTGCCGCCTGAAATGAGCGGCGCCGCTAGAGCCCGCCGCCCGATACGACGCAGCAAACGCATGTGGAACCGAGCGCCCCGGCGCTCCTCGGCAGGCAGGCCGGCGGCATGGGAAAGCACTTCCGCGGAGGCCCCTGGGATGAACGGAAGGGCGTGATTCGCATATACCTTGAGGGGATTCATCGCGGGGCGGTTTCGCCCGCGGTTATTCAGCCGGAAGCGCGCCAGTCCGAACTCATCCTGAGGCCAGCGGTTCGCCTCCGCCGAATAATCATCCTGGAATCCCTGCCACATGGCCTCGGCGACGTCTTCATGAAACAGCGCTCGCACGGCTTGCCATTGCAGACTGCCTGGCTTGCGGACCTCCTGTTGCCAATACCCCGCAAATGCGCCTCGAGGCTGCTGGTGGGCCGAGAAGAGATAATCCGGCATGAACCCATCCCAGACGGGCTCGTCCGGTAAAACACTGGCGACACGCGGGATGAACAGATCCAAAGTGGGAAAGGCCGCGTCCATCGCCTCCAGATAGCGAAGATACGGGCGGCACGAGAAGAACGGCTCGGCCGCCTTCATCTGCCGATAGCGCACGCCCATGACCTTGGCGGCGCGCATGGCATAGCGACTGTCCGCACTGCGCAATTCCCCCGGATGGGCCACCACCAGCGCCTGAACGTCCTGCCGGGCCAGCGCCAACGCGCCCAGCAGGAGTCGCGAATCCAGACCACCGCTCAATAGCAAGGTACTACCCGCCGGCGCGTAGCGCCCATAGTGTTCGACGTCGTCCACCAGCGCTTCGACGAAATCGAACGTGCGCCAGCTATTCGACGGCGATGGCCAGTCCCAGTATCGGTCGATGGTCAGGCGATCGTCGGCTGGACGGTAGCGAATGATGCTGGCAGGCGGCAACCGCTGCAATCCCTTGGCCAGCGTGCGATCCGCGATGGTATGTCCGAGCGCAAAGAAACCGCCCCAAGCCGCAAGGTTCGGCTGCGCCGGCAACGCCCGGGTATCCGAAACGACAGTAAACCCAATCTCGTCGCGGCGATAGTAGGCCGGTTGCAGCCCAAGACGATCCGTCACCAGCGTCAAAGTATTCGCGGTGTCGTCCCAGTGAATGGCGATGAAGGCGCCGTCCAGCGAGGCCAGCGCCTGAATCGTCTCGTGACTGTTCCGTGGCTCCAGAGTATTCGGGGCTCTTATCGGCACGCCCGTAAAAACGAGAAAGCTGCCCGTCTCTGGCAGCAAAGCGCCGCCAACGACGCCGATGCCGCCTTGCGGCAGCGATCGTGTCGCAGTCCGCAGATTCCCGTAATTCTGGCGGTCGAGCAACGGCTGGAGCTCGGCGGCACCGATGTGGATTGCGATTTTCTGCGCGAGAAAACGCTCGGGAATACGTGCCATGAGGGCTCCCCGTTTGCAACGGTTAACCGGACGATCGGACTACACTCGCATCGGCTCTCGACACGGATAACCGGCATTGTTCCAATTGCGCCAGGGTCAAAAGAGCGACCAACGGCATGCCGGGGTCCGGGCGCTTGCGTTCCAGGAAACGTTCCAGCACATCGCTGCCAGCAGTACCGACCAGCGCGGCCACCCACTCCGAACGATTCAGCAGGTCTCTTATCCGCGCTAACGTTTCCTGTCCGTCAAGGAGCAGGCGCATGGGCGACGGGGCGGTACGCAGCAGCGGCCTGGATGGCCAAAAGCGATCGAGTCCGCGGTACAGGGCTTTCGCCAAACGACGCCGCCTCGTTACGCGCAGTCCGTGCTTGAGCGGACGGCCGGTCTTGTCATAGGCAATCTCGCCCAGCTCAGGCGCAAGCCGAAGAATCAAGGCGCGATACAGCGGCCCGTTGCGGCGGGCGCTCCAGGGCAGCGCCAGCGCGTAGTCCATGAGCTCGCTGTCCAGCGCCGGAGTCGCGACCGCGATATGATTCTGTGCAAGCCGAGCGGCACCGAAAACGAACCGGCGCGAACGATTCTCGAGATAAAAGCGTTGACTCGCGGCAAGCGGCGACGGCGCGCCTGACACTCCGAACGCCGTATCGATGCTGCCCAGCACCTGCGCCAGCAGTGGATCGCCGTTACTTTTCCCGACGGCCTCCCAGCGACGGCGCGCCAGCCAAATGGCGGTGTCGCGCTGCTCCTGCACCTGCTCGGTCACCATTCTCGGGTTGAACAGCGCATCCTGGAGATAGCCGTCCAGCAAGGTTCGACCCGGCGCATTCCGGTGTACGAAGGCTCCGACACCGCCGAGCCAAAGCTGCTCCGGACTCAGCTCACCCGTCTCCGCCTCGGCAAACCGCTCCCAGCCGGCGCCGATTATATCAGGCTTTAGTTTCAGCTCGGCCATCGGCAATCCGAGGACGCTGGCAATGCGCCGCGCAATCGGACCCTCCGGATCGCCCGGCAGACCGATATGAAACAGAAACGCGGCTGCAAGACGATCGCCGCACAACGCGAGATTGATCCGCGAGTCAAGACCGCCGGTGATCGGTATCGCCAACTCTTGCCCGTCCGGAGTTGCCCGGTGTTGCGCCGCTTGCAATCGATCCAGCAGTTCGTCGGCCAGTTTCGGAGCAACAGGGCCGTCGTCCGGGTTCGGCTCCGGCCGCCAATAGCGTTCAGCCGTCACCGAACCGCTTGGGTGGATGCGCAGCTCGGAGGCGGGCGGCGCCAGACTGACTCCCTCCAGGAGGCTGCGGGAACCCAGCGGGTACCCGCAAAGCATCATCTGCACCGCGCCGATCGGATCCGGGCTGTCGAAACCGGCTTCCAGCAACACGGGCAGACGCGAAGCAAAGCTCAATCGAGCGTTCCGGCGGCCGTAATAGACGGGAATGGTGCCCAGCCGGTCCGTATGAATGATGAAAGGCGCATCGGGGCCGTCGGGGTATTCGAGAATAAGAAAAGCGCCGTTACCCGCAACCTGGCCTCGCAGCGCTTCGCTGGTCAAGCGGCCGTCGTGGACCGCGATCCGGTTGCGGTAATGGGTAATCCGATGGCCGGCATCGGTGCGAATCGTCACGCTTCCCCAGGGCTGACGGATATGGCACTGCTCCGCAGTTACGTGCTGCTCCGATGGCGGGGCGGCAGGATAGGTACCGTGATCAAGGCGAACGTGGCCTGAAATATGGAGCATCCGAGGTCTCTATCTCTAATATTGCGCTCGTCATTAAGGAACCTCGTGTGCGCTAGTAGCGCCCGCCGCTAAGCGCGCCCCACAAGTAGCGGCGCTCCTCCGGCCGACGCACGGCGTCCAGCAACCCCCGTAGGGCCGCCCGGTGATTCCCCCGGCGTCCGGTGTAGTACACGGCGTATAGTGTGCGCTGCAGCTCAGCCAGGCAGTGCTCCTTCCAGTAGCGGCGTAATTGTCTGGCATCGCCGAGCAACGCGCAGAGCCTCTCGAGTTCGCGGATACGCCCAGGCTGGGCGGCATCCGGAACGGGGAACGGTCGATGGTCCGTTCCGATCGTTACCGGTGTCGCTTGCCAGAAGAGATCGGGTTGCCCGCGTTGCCCGAAACCGACCTCTACCGTGAGGATGAAGCTTTCCTTGGTTTGCGGATGATATTGCTGATAGCTGTTACCTTCCAGCTCGAACACGAAGTTACCCAGCGAGTAGGCGATCAGTCCGTGCTGATAATACTCAATACCTTGCCAAACATGGGGGTGATGCTGGATTACCAGATGCGCCCCCGCCTCCACCAGGCGGTGCACCGCGCGGATCCGCCAGGGCGAGGGGACGGAAGCGAACTCGACATCGGCATGCAGGGCGGCGATGACCAGATCGGTCTCGGCTGCCAGCTCCGCCACCTGCGCACGCAGTCTCCGCCAGTCGAGCGGAGCAATGCCCGGCCGCCCACGCCGGGCCCAGGAGGGCGAATGATCGCAGGCGGCGAGGAAGCCAATGCGTCGGCCACCGACCATCGTCACGAGTGGGCGAACAGCGCTGTTCACGTCGGCTCCCGCGCCCACGGCCGAGATCCCCATGCTGGCAAGCTGTGCCAGCATGGCCTCGAGACCCTCGGCGCCGGCATCCATGACATGGTTGTTGGCCAGGCTGACCACCCTGAACCCGGCGTCTGTCAGCGCGGTCAATTGAGATGTCGCTGCCGTCATGGCCGGACGAGGCGCCCGGGCAAGGGCGTTCTCCGGCAACGCGCAGCACTCCAGATTACCGAACAAAACATCATGTTGGGCCAGGGCGGGATGTACGCGCGCGAAGGGAAACGCGGTTCCCTCGACGGCCATGCGTTGCCGGAGCTCACCGCCGAGGTTGATATCGCCGACACAGCCGAGCCGGAACGCCTCTACCCTGCTTATTATTTTCGCCTCACGAGGTCCAGCAGTTCCAGCAGCGAGCTGCGGTTTATCATCATGGAAACACCCGTGTATGCTGAAGCGCCGACCACGATCAGCCACGTCAGCCGAATCCACGGATTTATTCCTACCGGCAGAATGAATGCAGCGGCCGCTATAGCCGCCAGCATGCTAATCCCTGCCAACCAGGATCGACTGATGGCTTGCAGAAGATCGCGCCGGCGCAGGCGCAGAATCGGCAAAGAATACCCCAGATTGATGAAAAAAACGGCCGGCCAGGCAATGGCCCACGCCAGGCTCACGCCGACGATACCCCAGTAGGTTCCGATCAGAAACGCACAGGGCATGACGATCGCCGTGCGCACCATGATTCGGAGCCCGATGTCCACACGACCGAAGCCTGAGAGAGCCGGTGACAACAGGTTGTTGGTCATCCGCAATGGAATCATCAAAGCGATGATCTGCAGCGGCAGAATGGCGGCGTGCCACTGTTCACCGAGCACCAGCGGCACAGCATCGGGCGCTACGGCGGCGATACCCCATAGCACCGGCACGCCGATGAAGCTGACCAATCGAGCGCTCTTTAGATAGTATCGGCCCACCAGCTCGGGGTGTTCCTGCACCCTGGCAAAGGCCGGGAAAGCGATCCGGTTGAGAATACCGAAGGTGCGCTGCATAGGCATCGAAGCAAGCTGATAGGATACACTATAAAATCCCAGTGCGTCCTTGCCGAGCATCTTGCCGACAATCAGAAAATCCGCTTGTTCATAAAAAAACCAGATCAGCCGGAATGTCGTCACATAGCCCCCGAAGCGGATCAGGGGGACGATACGCTGCAGTTGGAAACCGGGGCGCAGCGATTGGCGCGCAATCAGATTGATGCCGATGGCGCGGGTGACGAAGTTGGCCAGCGTACCCCAAACCAGCGCCCATACTCCCTGACCGGCGTAGGCGAAACCCAGCGTGGTAAATCCGCCCGCGACGAGCGCGGCCAGATTCACCAGCGACCAGCCGCGATACTGCATGCCGCGTTCCAGCAACGCCTCCGGCACGACATACAAGCCGACGAGCAGGAATTGCATGGACAGGGCGTACAGGATTCCGGTAAGCCGCGGCTCGCCGAAAAAGCCCGCGATCAGCGGCGCGCTCAGCCCGAGCGCCGCCGCCAACCCGGCACTGATCAAAAGAACCGAGCCCTGCACATTGCGGATATCCTCCGCTTCCAACTCTCGCGCCTGAATGACCGCCGGATTGAGCCCCGCCTCCGAGAGCAGCATAAGGAACTGGGTAAAAATGGTCGCCATCCCCATCAGACCGTAAGCGGACGGGTCGAGCAGACGAATGACTAGTATGGTCGTGGCCCAGGTGATGATCTGGCCGACCAGACGGGTTCCACCCACCCAACCGAGTCCCTGCAGAACCTGTGATCTCAGCGCGTTTACGGCCAACGGGCTGTCCTTGTTGTTGGAATGGCATGCTTGCGGGAGGAGCGGGTAGATCGAAACGACCGGAAGATTTATCGCCGTCGGACCGCCGCCCCTACGGCGGGCTCGAATAACGCTGTCCTTATTTGACCCCAAGCACCCGCGCCTGCGGATAAATCAACTGGCAGACAGTATAAATGCCGCCGAGCGCCTATAATGGCAACCTTTGCACGATTTGAGTAGGGAAAGTGCAACAAAAGCGGACCGGACAGAATGGCTCGACAATCGGCACGACCGCCTCGAACCGGCCAACACGCTCAGCGAGCGTTTTCGCCGAATCGGAATGGCTCGATGCCTGGCTGGCCGCGTTTGCGCCCATGCACGGTGGGTACTGGGGGAACGGCCCCTCGTTTCCCTATATGCTGACTGTCACCCAACTCGGCCCGCTCTCCATCCGGACCCTGCAGGCGCCGGCCAACTCTCATACGCCGCGCTTCGACCTCCCCGGTGTACCGTTGACGGCGGTGGCGGCGGCGATGCGGTCACTGCACACCTCCTATGCGGTTTTTCCGTTTCTAGCCGAAGACGCCGATCTGCTGCGGCATGCCGCGCATGACCGAGGCGGATTGATGCTGCGGCGCGTACCGTGCGAAATCGCGCCTTACATCGCCTGTGACGGCGACTGGGATGGGTATTTCGCCAGCCGCAGTAGCAAGACGCGCCAGGAATGGCGGCGGCGCCAACGGCGGGCTGCGGAGATCGGTTTCGAGCTGACCGAGTGCCGGACCTCCGAGACGATCGAGCGCCATTTCCCGACCGCGCTGGAGGTCGAGGCCTCCGGTTGGAAAGGCGCGGCCGGTAGCGCCATCCGTGAAGATGCGCCTGCATTGGCGTTCTACACATCGGTCGTTCCCAAGCTCGCGGCGCGGGGGCTGGTGCGGCTCTATCTATGGCGGATCGAGGGACGGACGGCGGCTTTCCAGCTCTGTATCGTCGATGGTGATGCGCTGCGCAGCCTCAAGATCGGGTTCGACCCGGAATTCGCTCGCCATGCGCCGGGACAAATGCTTCAGCTCGCTATTCTGCGCGAGTTGTTTCAAGAAGACGGTATTCGCCGGTTCGACTTGCTCGGCCCGGATACGCCGCCGAAGCGGATGTGGGCGACCGGCAGTGAGATGCTCTGGACTCTACACTGCTATCGACCGACACTCGCGGGGATGGCCATGGCGCTACGCCACGGCGCCGCCGCCATGGCCAAAGCCTGGGCAGCGCGTATCGCACGGCGATAACCTTGCGGATACGCGCACCACGCCAGCCATCTTAGCCGCCCAACTTGATAGACGCGAAGCCATTGTCACGGCCGAGAAAGGTAACGGTAGCGCCGCTCTCCTGCCCCCAGCGCCGTGCGATCCGGGCTTCGGCAGGCCTCGAGGTATCGTCCAGCAAGATCTCGGCGGTTGCGGACAACCGCTCCCGCATCACGGGCAGCAACCCATACCGTCCGCCGGGCGTATCGCCGGGCGGTCCGTCGCAGATGACCAACGTGAACCTCCCCGGCATGTCCTCGAGCGGTGGGCGATACCAGGAGAATTCGCCGTAGTCTTCGATCGGTGCGAGGATCAGGCGCGTGCTGCGCAGAGCGTAACGATTCAGTTGCTTTCTTACGCAGTCGAACCAGCCCGGGTGGTGTTCCAGCGTCCACAGCTCCATACCTTCGTGCTCGGCGATGGCGCCCACGAGCAGGGTGGATAAGCCGCTGCCGCACTCCAGCACCGGCCCGCGCAGGGCAAGCGCCCGCTCCAGTACGACCTCGAGATATTCCGTGTCTGCGGCCCACCCTTCGTTGCCCCATCCCCGCCGTAACTCGCCGAGCAAATCGCGGTTGGACAGCGCAAGCCGGGGCGCACGACGAAACGCCGCGAAGGCCCGGTTGAACCGCCAGTCGCTGATCCTGTGCTTGAGCGCCTGCTTTACAGGGTGCGGAATCCATCGCTTTATAGGCATCGCAATCACCGTGTCAGGAATGCTTATACGACCTCTCCTCCAGACTCATACCATGTTGGAAGAGACTCTAACTTCCCACCCCAGTAGCTCTGTTATATCCTCTTACGGTCGTTAAATTTCAATTTGGAAAACCGTATGGCACGTCAATGGCCGAATCAGGGCATACGATTGATCCTTTGGCTGACCTTGGTGATTACAGCGATGCCGTCGCTCGCCGCGGTCAAGGGGCACGATTACTATGGGAACGATTTCCCACCCGGCCTCTTGGTGAATGTCGAGAAATACCACCTCGAACCCGGCCGAGACAAGCTGTCGCATGGCCGCTACAGTTACGCCATGGCCGATGCCCGGTTCATGCTGGCCTATTTCCCGAACAATCCGAATGCGCTCAAATTGGCCATGGAAATTGCCCTGCAATGGCCAGAACACAATACGGAAGCTGAGCCCTTCTTTGAAAAGGCAATTGATTCCTATCCCCAGCATGGCGAAACTTACCTGATCTACGGTGTTTATCTGCACCGTCTGGGTAAAGTCGAGGACGCGGTGGCGGAATACAAAAAAGCGATCGAGCGGGATCCCCGATCGGCGGAAGCGCACTACAACCTCGGCCTCGCCCTGGTGGCGTTAGACCGCTTCGATGAGGCGAACGTCGCAGCGCATAAAGCCTATGCTCTCGGTCACCCCCTGCCGGGCCTGAAAAACGAGCTCAAATCGCACGGGGCGTGGCAACCCGTTAAGGAAGACGAAAAGTAATAGTGTCATCCCGGGGCAAAGCAACATCAATGATCTTGGACGTCCCGGCCGGTGGCGTCGCAAGCCGCTGCCGACACCGAACTGCCCGTCATCGTTGGAGGCCGCAACCGCATCAGCGCCAGCCGCGCCAGATAGCGCGGCAGCGGTCGATCCCAGGGTGTGAACCGCGGTAACTGATACCGATCACTGCCCGGGCTGGCGCAGCCCCAGGCGGTACTCACGGCGGCATCGAACCCAAGCGCTCGCACCATGGCGACATGCGCCTCGCCATAATCGAGCCCCGGATTACCGTTCGGATAGGCAAACAAACGTACCGGGCGTCCGGTTAGCGATTCCAGCGTTTGCCGGCTCGCCGCGATCTCCCGTCGCGCCTCCGCCACAGGCAATCGGCTGAGGATGGGGTGGTTGACGGTATGAGCGCCGATGTCCATCCCCCCTAGCATAAGCGCGCGAATACCGGCTTCCCCCATCATGAGGCCGGGTACCGTGCGGCCAGCCTGCCTTTCAATAAGCGCCACGGCGGCCTCCCGCTGCGCGAAGGGTAGGTGCTTGATCGCGCGCAATATGGCCTGCAAAACCGAGCCGCGGGCACGAAGGTCAGCCGGCAGATCGAACCGCTGACCGGTAAATTCCGTCAAGTCGAGCTTATCACCGCTTAGGCTTCGAACCGCCTCGATGACCCGATCGTTCCACATGCAGCCACCGTCGAGGAAGCCTGTAGCGATGAAAAAGGTGGCGTGAACACCGTGTCGGCGAAGTATCGGCAAGGCTATATCGACATTGTCGCGATAGCCGTCATCGAAAGTGACACAGAGCGCCCGGCGCGGCAGAGTGCCGTCGCGCAGCCGATTTACCGCCTCGGCGAGCGGCAGCACACGGAAAAACCGGGAGACTCCCCACATCTGCCGATCGAAAACCGCGCGATCCACAATTCCGGGCTGCAGTGGATCGGGGGCGTCGAGCACGCGATGATAAATCAGGATCGATAGCTTCCGCATTCCTTTGTCTACCCTGCCACGCTCGTAGCGATACGGCTCACCACATAGCGGTATTTGCCGGACCGCTCCGGCGGAATCGCATCGACCCGCTCCACTCTGACATCAACCTGAGATCCGAGTCGGGCACGGCAACCGGACCGAATCGTTTCCGCGATATCCTGGGTCAGATCGCCGGTCGGGACCACCAACACCCGTACCAGATCCCGGCTCTCCTGCACGATCTTGAACATGTGGACTCCCGGCAACGCGCGGACGGTATAAATAAGCGCAAGTCCGTGCATGATCGTCCCGTCGGCGGCGACCACGAAATCCGTCGTCCGCCCGTGGATTTCGCGCAGCACGGGAAGGCCCCGGCCACATGGGCAGTCAGCCACACCGAGAATCCCCACATCGCCGGTTCGGTAACGAATGAACGGGAATTCGCCGGTGGCCATGTGGGTTACCACGATCTCCCCGGGGCGGCCGGTGGGCACCGGAGCACCCCGCGCGTCCACGGTCTCCACCACGACGTCCTCGGCGCTGAGATGCATACCGCCCTGCGGGCACTCGTGGGCGATGAACCCCGCATCCCTCCCCCCGTAGCCATTGGCGACGCGGCAACCAAAAACGCTTGCGATGCGTTTTTTTTGCTCAGGATAGAGCCGCTCACCGGTCACGAAAGCGACCCGGATGCCAAGATCGTCCATGCCCATGTCCAGGCGCTCGGCCCCGGTGGCCAGCAGCGCCAAAGCGGAAGGGTAGCCGAACAGCATGCGTGGCCGGATGCGGCGGATGTCGTGGAGAAACCGGCTCATATTGGATTCGGACATGGCAAAGGCCGGCAGGAGCTTGCTGCGTAGCAGCCGATCGCGAATTGCCTTGAGACGATCCTGGGCCCCCAGTTCGATCGGCGAGCCCCAGAGCACCACCTCCGGATCACCGATGTCCACGCCCCACCAGCGCGTGGCGCGCCACTTGGCCGCGACATCATGCGAGACACGCTCGCGCGATAAATAAAAGGTCAGCGGCTCGCCGGACGAGCCGCCGGTGTTGAACACGGTCAACCTCTTGGACCCTTCGGCCTTCAATGCCTCCAAATTCGCCCGTATCGTCGGCTTGTCGAGCAACGGCACATGGCGCAGATCGCCAACGTCGCAAAGATCCTTCGCCTGGAACCCGATTTCCTCAAAAAGCGCGCGATAATACGGCACCGTGCGCTGGACACGTACCAGAAACTCCCTGAGCCGGCGCGCCCGATGCGCTCCCAGCGCTTCCGGCGACCACCATTGGCTGCGCTCCAAATCACGCCGCCACGCGACGGAGCGGTGGCCCTTCAAGCGCTCGTGCAGCGGAAATATGGCGCTCGAAACCGCAGCGCGCCAAAAATCCCGCAGCCCTGCCCGCGCCGCTGTCATACCTCCCACCCCAAAACTCGGTGGTACAAGGACAGCCACTGCCGGCGCACGGCCTGCCAGGTGTACTGGACAGCGACCTGCCGCCCTCTCTGGGCGAGCCCGACGGCAAGAGCGCGATCGTTCAATACCCGGAGCACGGCTGTCGCCGCCGCCTCGACATCACCGGGCTCGATCAGCAGAGCTGTCTCTTTATCGCGGACCATATAGGGAATCCCGCCGACCTTGGTGCTGACGACCGGCACGCCGCTGGCAAGCGCTTCGAGTATGGAGTTCGGCATATTGTCTACACGGCTGGTGTTCAGCATGATATCCGCGCCGTGGTAGAGTTCCGCCATCCGCTCCACACTCAGGGAACCCGTAAAGGTAACCGCATCGCCGAGGCCCAATTCGGCGGCCAACCGCTCCAGCGCCGGAAGCTCGGGACCGGCCCCGGCAATGGTGAGGGTGGCGCCGGGCACCTGCTGGTGCACGAGCTGAAACGCACGCACCGCGGTGGCCACATCGTAGATGAGCTCCAGATGACGAGTGACTACGATCCGGGGATTCAAGCGCCGAACAGCGGGCGGCTCCCGCCAACGGAAACGCTCCGTATCGATGATGTTAGGAACGACCCGCACCGTTAGGCCGTACGAGGCAAAAATCTCCCGGAGAAAACCTGAAGGCACAACGATCGCGTCAGCACATCTCATGAAGGGCTTCGCCGCCCAGCCGAAACGATCCAGAAACTCCCCGGCACAGCCACCCCGGTAGTTGACGATACAGGCCACCCTCTTCAAGCGGCCGAGGACGAGCGGCGGAACGGCGAACAAAAACCATGACCAGCCGGAGTTAGCCATTATGTGGGCCACGTCCACTCGATCGAGGGTTCGCCAAACCACCGGAATATAGAACAGCAGCCGAACCAGTGCCCGAACACCGCGCATTCGGCCGATCCAAGCGGGGCGGTACGGTGGATTGACCGGAACCAGATCGACGCCTAGCCCCTCCGCCCGCCACAATTCGACGAGCTGCCGAGTCTGGTTCGCCATCCCGCCCGCCGGCGGTGCAACCGGTCCGATTACGGCAAGCCTCGGCGCTCGCTGCTCTCCCGAAGCCTTCTTGCCGCTACCAGCAGTGGCGGCATCCGCTTCCCCTTGCCGCTCATAGACCGCCTTGCGGACACTAGACATGGCCCATCAAGCCCGCCGGTCTTCGCAGCAACGGCCGATAGACGTCAGCGTAACGCCCGACACTGACCGTCCAGTTTCGTTCCGTCTCGACAAAATGTCGGGCGGCCGCACGGAGCTCGGGCCAACGCGCGGCCGCGGCGAGACAGTGGGCTATGCCCTCCACCACGCCGTCGACCGAGCCCGCTGGGAACAGGAATCCATTCTCACCGTCCCGAATGAGCTCACGGTGCCCACCGACATCGGAGGCCACGACCAGCCGTCCTTGTGCCATCGCCTCCAACGGCTTTAACGGTGTAACCAGTTCGGTGAGGCGGATTGGCAACCGCGGATAGAGAAACACATCCACCAGGCTGTAGTAGCGGGCCACCTGGTCATGGGCAACGCGGCCGGCAAATAGGACCGCGTCTGCAAGACCGAGCTCGCGCGCCAATGCGCGCAGACGCTCCTCCTGAGGGCCGCCGCCGACCAATAGCAGACGCAGGCGTGGATGCCGCCGGCGAATAGCGCCAAGCGCACGTACCGCGAGCTCCAGACCCTCGTAGCCGTAGAACGAGCCGATGAACCCCAGCACCGTGGCCTCGCCGTCCAGTCCGAGCTCGGTGGCCAACGCCTCATCGCGCGGCAGGTCGAAACGGAAGCGTGCCGGATCCACCGCGTTGGGGATGACCGTAATGCGCTCGGCGGAGATGCCCCGGGCGGTGATGTCCCCGCGCAGCCCTTCGCAAATGCAGGTAACCGCATCGACGCGCCGTAAGACATGCGTCTCCAGGGCACTGGTAAGACGGTAGCGCACGCTGCCCGGCCGGGTCGTGCCATGATCGACCGCGGCGTCCTCCCAGAGCGCACGCACTTCATAGACCACCGGCAGCCGCCAGCGGCGCGCGGCGCGCAAGGCGGCCAGTCCATTGAGCGCCGGCGAGTGGGCATGGATGAGATCCGGCTGTACCTTGGCGATCACCTGCATCAGGCGTCGCTCCAGACGATGCACCACCACCAGCTGATTGAGCGCCGGCACCCTCGCCTGCCACGCCGGCAACGGCATACAGCGGTAGAAGTGCAGACCGTCGACCTCCTCCTCGATGGCGTCGGTGCCGTAATGCTTGGGACTGGTGAGATGCCGCGTGAACCATCCCAAGGCCCGTTGCTGCTCGAGAATGGCGCGGGTACGAAAACTATAGCCGCTGTGCAACGGTATGGAATGATCCAGGACGTGCAGCACGCGCAATGTCATCCATACTCTCCGACGGCCGCCCGAGCATTACCCACCGCAGAGGCCGTGGGTTGTTCGGCGTTGCGGTAGGTCTGTTCGAGCATCAACAGTGTCCACATGAGTGCACTGTAGTCCCGCCGGCCGGCCGTGTGCTCGGTGACGATGCGCTCCAGATAGCGGCGGCTGAACCAACCTGTATCCGCGAGCCGCTCGCCGAGCAGCGCCTCGCGTACCCGCTCGCGCAAAGGTCCACGGAACCAAGCAGCCAAGGGCACCGCAAAGCCCATCTTGCGGCGGTAGAGAATGTCGTTCGAGAGCAGCGGCTGAAGGGCTTTCTTGAACAGGTACTTACCCTCGCCGCGCTGGAGCTTGAGCGGCGGGGGCAATCCAGCGGCCCACTCCACGAACACGTGGTCGAGGATCGGCACTCGCACCTCCAGCGCGTGTGCCATGCTGGCACGATCCACTTTGGTCAATATATCGCCGGGCAAATAGGTATTGAAATCGAGGTATTGTACTCGGGACAAAGGGTGAGCCGGTGCCTGCCGGGCATGCCGGCGCAACACCTCGATGGCCTGATAGCCGCCCAGGGCTCGGCGGAATTCATGGCTGAAAAGTGCGCGTGACTGAGCCGCACCGACTATGGAAACGCTATGAAAGTACCCCTCCACCGGATCCTGCGCCAGAGCCTGCAAGGTAGCCTTGGCGCGCAGTATGCGGGGCGCCCAGTCGAGTTTGGGATAGAGGCGACCCAATCCCCCGAACAACGGCCGGCGTAGACCCAAAGGCAGCAACCCGCGGACCCGCTCCTCCCGTAGATACCAAAGATAACGACGGTAACCGGCAAAGGTCTCATCGCCGCCGTCACCGGAGAGTACGACCTTGACCCCCTGCCGAGCGAGTTCGCAGACTCGGTAGGTGGGTATGGCGGAGCTGTCCGCGAAAGGCTCGTCATAAAGCCCGGCCAAGCATTCGACCAAGCTGAAATCATCCGGGTCCACCTGCCGGACTCGATGATCGGTACCGTAGCGCCGGGCAACCTCGGCGGCATAACGCGACTCGTCGAACTCCGCCTCGCCGAACGAGATCGATGCGGTGTGTATCGGGCGCCGGTCCGCTCCCGCCATCATTGCCACGACCGCGCTGGAATCGACCCCGCCGGAGAGAAAGGCTCCGACCGGAACGTCGGATACCAGATGGCTGCGAACCGCCTCGCGCAAACGCTCGCGCAGCTCGCCACCGGCCGCACTCTCCCCGGCGGCGTGGCGCTCGCCAAACTCGAGGTCCCAGTACCGGCGCGGCTCGCCTACCGGGCAATCGGCCTTGATCGCGAGCGTATGGCCTGGGGGGAGCTTGAATGCGTGGCGATAGAGGGTTCGAGGCTCCGGTATATAGCCGTAGGCAAAATACTCCTCTACGGCCTCAGGGATGATCGTTCGCGGCAGATCCGGGTGGACGAGCAGCGCCTTGAGCTCGGAGCCGAACAGTAGGCGCCCATCTGGCAATATGGCGTAATAGAGCGGTTTGATACCGATACGGTCGCGAGCGAGTAAGAGCGTGCGGCGGTTACTATCCCACACCGCGAAAGCGAACATGCCGCGAAAACGCTCTACACAGGCTTCGCCCCATTCCTCCCAGCCATGGACGATCACCTCGGTATCGGTACGGGTACGAAAGCGATGGCCACGCGCAGCCAGCTCGGGAACCAGCTCCCGGTAGTTGTAAATCTCGCCGTTGAAAACTACGGCGACCGAACCGTCTTCGTTGAACAACGGCTGATGGCCGCCCGAGAGGTCGATTATAGATAATCGGCGATGCCCGAGACCCACTCGCGGTTCGACATAAAGCCCGCCGTCGTCCGGGCCCCGATGGTAAAGAGACTCGTTCATCCGATGCAGGAGGTCCCGATCAACCGAACCCGCGTTTTTATAGTGGAAGATCCCGACGATGCCGCACACTACACTGCTCTCACTCTATCTCTATGCCTTTCAATCAATATCCAATCAGGAAGACAACTTGACGCATTTTGATCCGGTCATTCCTTGGGATGGACCCCGGCCTGCGCCGGGGTGACGGCAAATGGGCGCCGTGGCAGCGGTAAATATGCGCCGGGGACTCCTGCTCCGTCATTCCGGCGCAGGCCGGAATCCATCTCAGCTTTTGCGACCGCAGAACGAACCGCGGTTCTCAGTTCAGCGTCCGGGACAGACCTCGACGGGGTAACGGAATGCAGGGTGGATTCCGGGCTGCCGGATCGAGGTTCGGAACAGGCTTCGCCAGAGTGGCCAACTGGATGCAGGTATCTCATGGTCTCCATGACTTCACCTCGGTCTCGGCGGGGTCGAGACGGGGAAGCCGGCATTTCGGCAATCAATGCCACGCTGCTCCAGAAGCGATGTGTAAAGCTCCGCATAGGCGTCGATCATGGTGTCGAGACTGAAGCGCTCCTCGGCGCGGCGGCGCCCGGCCAGTCCATGAGCTTTGGCCAACCCGGGATTCTCAAGGTAGACTCGCATTGCATCGGCTAGGGCAAGCGGGTCGGCGGGCGGCACCAGACAACCCGTCACCCCCTCTTCTACCAGCTCCGGGTTGCCGCCGACAGCCGTCGCCGCAACCGGCAGGCCGCTTGCCATGGCTTCCAAGATGGTGTTGGAAATGCCCTCCGCCAGCGACGGCAGTACGAAGAGATCGAATCCGCGCAACAGCGCCGGTATATCGGCTCGGTTGCCGGCCAACCAGCACAAATGCCGAACACCGCCTGCTTGCAGGACGCTCTCCAGCGCATCCTGTAACGGTCCGGCGCCGACCACTACCAACCGGGCACGCGCGGCCACAGACGGTTGACTGCGCAGCAGCTGCAAAAACGCCCGCGCGAGATTCAGCGGATCCTTGACCGCCTGCAAGCGCTCAACGGTACCGATCACGAAGGCATCGGCCAAACCGAAGCGCTCGGTTACCCAAGCCCGATCGGACCCCGGTCGAAACCGCGTGGTATCCACACCATTATATATCTGGCTGATGCGTGTCGCGGGGACATTAATCCGCCGCTGCAGATACTCACTGATGTGCTGGGAGACAGCCACGTATCGATGTGTCAGCGATCGCATTGCCCGGCGCAGCCACTGGTTCTTGCGGCTGCGGGCAGCCACGTCGTCGGCCTCCCAGCCGTGCTCACCGTGTATCCTGACGGGTACCCCGGCAAGCAGCGCCGGTAATTGCGCCTCCAGTGTCGCGAGATTGCGGGTGTGCACAATGGCCGGCTGCAAAGCCCTGAAGGTGCGCCACAGTTTCATATAGAGCACCGGGTCTTTGCCCGGTTTTTTATGCAACGCAAGGCAATCGACATCCGGCCGCTCGATGCGCCGCCGAAATTCCGTAACCTCGGTCAGAGACAGCACGCAGTGGTCAAAGGTCTCCGGTGGCAGCCGATTGATCAGATTAACGACACCGTTTTCCAAGCCACCGATGTCTAAACGATGCACGACATGCACGACCAACGGGCGTTGGTCCCGACTGCACAGCAGTGGCTCGTTCAATTTATCCTCCCACGGCCGCAGTCAGATTTTGTTCAATCGCCGGCAGCGCCTCCTGAACGAAGGCAAGCAGCTGTTGTTGGGGATTAGACTCACCGTGGTCCACAGGGACATACATCGCGATCAGTGCCGCCGCATCGGAGCGGGCCATGAGACGTTCTTTGAGCGTCAACGCCTTGGCTACAAACTCGCTCGCGGTGAACTGCCCGGCAATCCAAAACCAATGCCATACATCCAAGTATCGCTCGCCGTTGGTAATTCGGGTCACGGGCACACTTAACGTCCGACCATCCGGCAACCTGATCGACTGTTGCCCTTCGGTCACACGGTACCATGCACCGCCTGGAAGAACGATCCCATTCTCCCAGGCGATAAGCTCCGCGCCTTCCTGCTGGTCACGGTAAAGCCCTACAAACAAGCCTACCGGGCCGGCCGAGTTTACATAGCTCTGAGTCCGCGCTGCGGCGAGATGCAGGTACTGCGGTGTCCACTCGACAAAGGGTTGCTCCTGCGTTTGCCACCCCGACAACTCCGCGGGAAGCGCCAACTCGGCACCTGTTGCGGCCTTGGCCTGCCTGGATTCCACATGAGCGACATAGAACGGCGCCGCCGCCAGCAATGCGGCACCCAAGCCGATCAACATCGCCATTCGGACCCTAGCCGGCCACTTACCGCCGAGCGTGGCGGGACGCGCCGGGTGTTGGCGAAATCCGCCGGCTCGATCGGAATGCTCCTTTGTATCCGCAGCATCCTCCCGCCAAAAGCCACCGATCCAAAATAAGATCAGCATCACCAGCCCGAAAAAAACCCAACCATAGATAAGATGGTCGACGCCGGTGGCAAGCCGCATGCTGCTGAGATGCCCAATCATCACGATGAGGTAGGCGCGCAGCCCATTGGCAATGATCGGGACCGCGATCGAGGCCAGGACAAACAACGCGCGGCGTCCCCAACTGCGGTAGGTTAAATAAGCATAAAGGCAGCCGAGCGTGAAAGAGGCGATCAAATAGCGCAGGCCACTACAGGCTTCGACAACCGACCAACTCCCCGTCGGCAAAGTAAAGATGAGCCCCTCGCGGTAAACGGGAACGCCGCTCAGCCGTACCAGGGTAATGGCGCAGTCAGCGGTAAACTGCATAAGCGGCGGCACCAAGAAATAGCCGAACGGTACCGCGAGCAGCAAAAAGAACAACGGGAAGCCGCAGGCCCGCGCTAACCGGAACCCGCCCACTAGCCAAACGCTCGTGATCAACATGGCCACGACCGCATATTGCTGAACCAGCTCCACGGTCGCGAACGCACCCAACACCCACACGAACCCCAACGCCGCCATGGCAAGCACAGCCCAGGCATCCGAGCGCGGCACGATCGCGGACAACGTCGCACGACGGCGCCAGATCAGCCAGAGGCTGATCGGGACAATAAAAAAGCCATGGGCATAAGTCTCGGAGGTCGCCCATTTGTCGACGATGGACCAGGCGGTTTGATGAAATAACCCCAGGATGAACAGCACCAAGAGGGCCAGCCCCACCAAGTGGGGCAGCCAGCCACGGTGAGCCGTGGCTAAAAGCAGCTCATTGCGTCCGAGGCCGGGCGAGCGCTCCAGCTGAACACTCATGCAATAAATTCCCCGCGAAGAGCGGCCGGGCACGACGTCCTCCCTGCAGAACGATCATAGGCAGTGCTCGAGTGCCCCGCTGAACGCAACAACTCGAGCAGCCGCAACCCGGAAGACTCCCAGGCGTAATCTGTTTCGATCCGGGCCCGTCCCGCTTCGCCCATTGCTTTTGCGGCCACCGGCGAAGCCATCAGCTCGACCACCCGGTTGGCAAAATCCGCTTCCCCATCCGCCACGGCGATCTCATGGCCGATCGCGGCATCGAGCCCCACCAGCGCGGCGCTGGTACAAACCACGGGACGCCGCATCGCCATGGCTTCCAAGACCTTGTTCTGCACGCCACGGGCGATTCGCAATGGTGCCACCGCCAGCGTTGCATGGGCGAGGTAGGGCCGTACATCGGCCACCCGTCCGGTTACGGTGACGCCGGGAAGACGTGCGAGCGCCTGCACCTTGGGCGCCGGCCGTCCGCCGACGATACAAAAACGCGCTCCACTCACCACCGCTTGCACGCGCGGCAGAATCTCGCAGGCAAACCATACGACGGCATCGACATTGGGGCGATAATCCATAGCGCCGGTAAACACCAACACTGGGCCACCGGCGGAATAGGGGTCGGCATAGTCCGCCTCGGGCGCGAAATAGCCGGTATCCACCCCGTTGCCCAACCAGGTCGTCCTCCCCACCTGCTCGGGCGCCAGCCGCAGAAAACACTCGGCCTCCGGTTTCGATACGAACAGCACCGTATCGAATCCCCCGGCCGCCGCGCGTTCAAAACGCGCCAGGCGATGCGCCTCCAGGCGATAGAGCCAAGCCATGGGACCACCGGCTTCGCTGTATTGGCGCCATTTCTCGGAATCCACATCGACATAATCCGCCAATGCAACGAGACGGCGGGTTAATGGCGAATCGACCGTCAGAGCCGAGCTTGGCGATACCGGCCGCGCGGTTGCCTCGCCCCGCAGATCGCGTGGAACGTATTGCGCCATCGCTGATGAGTAGACGAGCATGCGCTGGATGCCGGAGGCGAGCTTGGCCTGTACCCAACGCTGCAACTCCGGGCTGTGATAATAGGCAAGACTCAAGGGGCTCGTCCCCATCAGCGCCGCCAGGGCACGCACCTTGGAGCGATATGGATGCAGCCGCACCAGCTTGATATCCGCACATAAACCCTGCAAGGCAGTAAGACCATCAAGATCGGCCGGATCGTCGAAGAAGGTACCCAGATGAACGCGCCAATGCTGCGATAAAGTGCGCAACCAGTGATACGCCCGGATTTTCTCCCCTTTATTCGGGGGATACGGAATGCGGTGGCTGAGAAAAAGCAAGTCCTCCATGGGCCTACCCCAGATTGCGGACAACATGCGGCCCCAGCGCATTCACGACGGGTAGG
>JAGFJL010000063.1 GCA_024102725.1 Nitrococcus mobilis | reverse complement strand
CGCGGCAGGCAACTGGTTCCTCGAGCACCGTGGCCCGACGATGTTGCGTGGCTCGTTCCAGCCCGGCTTCAAGTGCACCTTGCATTACAAGGATCTGTCCATCTGCCAACGTATGCTCGATGGGTTGGGTGTGGCGCTGCCGGTGGTGGAGATGACGCTCAAGCACTACCAGCGCCTACTGGAGCAAGGCTATGGAGAGGAGGACATATCAGCGCTCTATCGACTCAAGCAAGCGATGTTTATCAGCGGTAATAAACGTAGTTTGTGAGCGAGACGGATGTCGGTGGTGCATTCTCGATCCGCCGGCGTGTTTGGCATGAGGGCGGGTAGTTTGCTCGTATGTGATCCAACACCTTAACTATGTCGGCCTCGGCGGGTACACTGTCGAGCATATTGGGGGACGCTGCCCGCAGCGATAGGTAAGCCGCGCTGGCGTTTGCAACGCCAGATGGAGCGTTGCTGCCCCGAGCCGCCCACCTTCGGTGAGTAGGGTCCAAATTCGGTAACCCAAACAGGGTGATCAGCTCATCCTCCGGCCCTGTCCGAGCCTTGCTCTGCGCACAAGGCCATCCGGATGTGAGGGAGGGCATTACTTACGTGAAACGCTATTCGTGGGGATTCCTCGTCCTCGCCAGCTTGGCGGTGAGCCTCTCGTTGCCGCTCATTTATGGCGGTTGGGACAGTTTTGGACAACTTGCGACCTTATCCCCAGCAGTGGTGGTCCTGCTGCTTGGAATGGTCGTGGCCGGCTGGGTGTGCAATGCCGGGCGCATCCGAATCTTGGCGCGCGGGCTCGGTGTGCGGCTGCGCTCGCGTGAAGCGTTGCGCACGGTGATCAGCGCCGAGTTCGCCGCCGTGGCGACACCGGCGTCGACCGGCGGAGCGGCCACCTACATCTTTTTGCTGTCCCGGCGGGGTCTGCGTTTAGGTGAGGCCGCCGCCATCGTGGCGTTCGATCAAGTTATGGACTTGATTTTTTTTGCAACGGCGATGCCGGTCGCGTTGTTGCTGTTTCTCACCGGCCAGGGTATTACCCAGTCACTGAGTGCGCCTGCCATATTGGTCGGCGTGCTCGCGCTCGGGGTGGTCCTGCTGCTGTGGCTGCCGCGTCACTATCGTCCGGTGGCGATTTGGCTGGGGCGGGTAATCCGCCGTGTACCTGGGTTGTGCCGGCTACGCTATCGCTTGGCCCGCTGGTTGATCCAGTTTCGTAGCAGCGTTGCTTTGTTGCTCCGCATTGGCGTGAGCCGTTTGTTATTGATCTATGTGCTCTGTGTCGGGCACTGGATGCTCCGCTATGGGGTGTTACCGGTGCTGCTGTATTTCATGGACTATTCAGGACATTGGTCCTACATATTTCTCGCCCAGGGCTTGATGTTCTTGGTCGGTCACTTGTCGTTTCTGCCTGGTGGAGCCGGAGGAGTGGAGCTGGTTTTTGGCGCTCTGCTTCGACCTTATTTGGACGGCGGCACCACGGCCGCAGCCATTTTGGTTTGGCGTTTCTGCACCTTTTATTGGTACCTGCTCGCGGGTGCTCCGGTATTCATATTTACTACCGGCCGGCGGGTATTGGGGGTTACTAGCAAACCGGTCAGCCTCAGCCGCCGCGCTTGAGTAGGATGGCATGGATATTATCCGTTTGTAGACGCTTACGGATGGCGTCGAGGTGCTCGCGATCGCTGAACGGTCCAATCCGGACTCGATGCCAGGTCTCGCCGCTGGCAAGCTCCACATTCTGGATCGAGGCTTCGACTCCCAATAAGGCCAGCTGCGCCTTAAGCTGATCGGCGTCATCGGGGTTGCGAAAGGAGCCTACTTGCAACAGATAGCTGGCGCTCGCCGGCCCGCTATCTCGAGGTATCACCGTTGCGGCGGTTTGCGGACGTGGATGCTCGGTGTTGCTCCGGTGACCGGCTCCCGGCTGCTTGGCCATGGGAGTTGCCAGGTTCGGCTCCGATGCGGGCACCTCCACCTCTTGATCGGGCAGCAACTTATAAAATTCGAATCGGGGCTGGGCCGGCTCGTTCGGTATGGGTGGGCGCTCGGTAGTCGGCTCGATGGAGTCGTCGGTAGCGCTCTCCTGCGGCCGAAACAGACTGGTAACGGCTGCGGTATTGTTTGGTGCCGAATGATGCAGCTGGACCAGCAGAGCGACAAACAGGCCGATACTAAGCCCTGCAAGCCCCCAAATCCAGCTCGGCAGTGACGATCGCCCGAGGGCGGAGGGGCGACTTGCCTGCCGTGCACGTTTGTTAGCGTCTCGAACCATGGTTACCTGCTCTGCGGCGCAAAGGCGCCCCATATCCTAAGTCCATTACGTAGAACCTGCCGTGTGTGGTGAATATCAGAAGGAACCGGGCGTTGCGCAATTCCAGGCTCTATATTATTAGAGACGAATGGGCGTTGGTTGTAAGTAGGCAAGCAAAACGTTTGCCAGCTCCCATAGGCAATGACCGAGTTGAGGTGGCTCGTGAGCTAAAGCGGCGGTTGCTATCGGTGCCGGGTAACAGCATAGCTGAGCCGCCGGTCAACAGGATACGCTCGGCAAACCATTGCCCATAGCTCACGCCGAACTCTACCAGATTCGTACGGCTGTCGGTGGGAATCGCCTGCAGAGCGGTTTGCTGTAGGGCATGGCCCGCGGGTTCTCCGAGACGCGCCTGTGCACGTCGGATCAAGGTATCGATGCGCTCCTCTCGAGCGCCGCTCCAGCTTATATTCGCTAGGAGGGCGCGCTTGCATTCATCCCCGCCCAGCCGGAGACGCTCACCTGAGCGTGCCTGCGGAGTATGAGCGGGCTGATTCATGCTGATGACCGGTTGCGTTTGGCTGCGCGCGCTTCATAGCCGTGTATTATCCCGGCTGTGATGAAGCATGCAAGGAGGCCGTTTGGCCGGCTTTGTTTCACAGCATCTCCAATGGATCGACGTCCACCGACCAGCGCACGCGGCGCGCTTGTTTAAGCCCGGCCAAGCGTGGCACCCAGTTGCGCAGCAAGGCTTGTAACACATCACGATGAGTCGTCTGCAACAGCAGTTGTGCGCGATAACGCCCGGCACGGCGTTCCATAGGGGCCGGAACCGGGCCCAGCATGGTTACCCCTTGCACTGGTTGGGCACTCGCCTTCGCCTGAGCCAGGAACGCGTGCGGTGTGTCCGCCGCGTGCGCCTCGGCACGGAGCAGAGCCATAGCGGAAAACGGCGGTAAATGGGCTTGTTCGCGCTCTTTGAGTGCCACCTCGGCAAAATCTTTATAGCCTTTGTGGAGCAGTATTTGCAGCAATGGGTGTTCGGGATGATGCGTCTGTATGACGACTTCGCCGGGGCGTGCGGCACGCCCGGCTCGGCCGGCCACCTGAATCAAGAGTTGAGCAAACCGCTCCGGTGCACGGAAATCCGATCCAAACAGCCCTTGGTCGGCATCGATGATCGCCACGAGCGTTACTTCTGGCAGATGATGGCCTTTGGCGAGCATTTGGGTGCCAAGCAGGATTTGCGCTTCACCGCGCTGAGCCGCCGCCATCTGGGCCTCGAAGGCGCCTTTGCCGCGGGTGCTGTCGCGATCGATACGTAGCAAGCCCACGCCTGGGAAAGCCAGGCGCAGTGCGGCCTCGACGCGTTGGGTGCCCAAGCCGAGTGGGCGCAAATCGGGACCGGCGCAGTGCGGACAATGGGTAGGCACGGGGCGGTCATAGCCGCAGTGATGACAGCGGATCCGTTTGCCTGGATGGTGATAAATCAGCCGCGCATCGCAACGGCGGCACAGCGCGACCCAACCGCATTCGTGACACAATAGCGTTGGCGCAAAGCCGCGGCGGTTGAGTAGCAGCAGCGCCTGCCGGCCGGCATCTAGATGCGTTTGCAGCCGCTGCTCCAAGGATTGGGATAGCCCCTCGCGCAACGGTTTGCCCCGCACGTCGAGAATTCGAAACTCGGGTGTAACGGCTCCTCCCGCCCGCTGCGGCAGGCACAGCTGTCGATAACGTCCGCGGCGCACATTGTAGAGCGTCTCGAGCGAGGGCGTGGCCGAGCCCAGGACGATCGGAATACTCAAGCGCCGGGCGCGGACCACGGCTAAATCACGCGCGGAATAGCGAAAACCGTCCTGCTGTTTAAGTGAGGTATCGTGTTCTTCGTCGACGACAATCAGTCCTGGGCGTGCAAGCGGTGCAAACACCGCTGAGCGGGTGCCGATAACGACCGGTGCGGCGCCGCTGCCGGCGGCATGCCAGGCCTCCAACCGCTCTGCAGCAGAGAGGCCCGAATGCAACAGGGCAAGGGGTGCATCGAGCCGGCTGGTGAACCGTGCCACGAGCTGCGGTGTGAGCCCGATCTCGGGTACGAGGAGGAGCACCTGTCGACCTGCGGCGAGAACGGCTTCGGTCGCGGCCAAGTACACCTCCGTCTTGCCGCTGCCGGTCACGCCTTCCAGCAGCAGCGCTTGAAAACTGCTCAAGGCTTCGGTGATCGCCCGAACCGCCTGGCTCTGGGCCGGATTCAGTGTCGGCGCGGCGATCCGAGTGTGGCTGTGCCGCAAGGTATGGGCCGGCCGATTCGATGCTTCGATCCAGCCCCTAGCGGCTAAGCGCTCGAGAGCGCCGCGCCAATCACCGTTCGAACCCGCCAACTCGGCGCAGCCGATGGGCCGTGCCGATTGCTGCAGGATCTCCAGCAGCCTGGCCTGGCGAGGAGCGCGCCGGCGCAGCGTGTTTACTGCGATGGCTTGGCCCGCCGGCGCGATTCGCCAGACCCGTTCAAGCGCCGGTTCGGTTGGCCGGCCACGGCGCAACAAGCTCGGCAATGCTGTGGCCAAGCACTCGCCGATAGGATGCTGATAATAGTGGCTGGCCCATAACAGCAGTTTCAGGAGTTCTTCCGGTAGTACGGGGCGAGTATCGAGCACTGTCTCGATCGCGCGCAGCCGGCGTTGTTCGATCGACGTCTCAGTGGTTAGCCCTGTGACCAGGCCAACGACGCGGCGTTTGCCGAAGGGGACCAGAACACGGCCCCCCACGCAGGGGGGGGGTGCAGCGGCCGGCAGTCGGTAGTCGAACAAGTGGTGAAAAGGGGCGGGCACGGCAACCTGGGCGATTGCACCGCAATTGGCCATGTTGTCACCGTCCGCGGTGATGCGGCGGGCAATAGGGCCTTTGCCATAGCGTCGCTAGCCGCCATGTGCACCGGGATAGCTTCGCCCCACTGCGCTTTCGACCTCGTATCGCCGGCTGCTTAGGCGTCGGGGCGAGGGCATAGATGGAGCGGGAGCGAGTCGGCGTGGTTGAGTTGCCCGCCTGCCAGCGATGATAATACGCGGAAATTATCAGCCCGAAGATCGGGTCCCTGGCGGGCAACGACCCATCCTTGCGGAGGTGTACCCTGTGTCGATCGGCTACGGCGCTGCTGCGCTGTCTCGTAGGGGTGGGTTCGGCGTGAGCCGGACCAAACGCTGCATAGCTATGCTCCGAAGCGCCTGCACGGCGCGCATTGCGAGGCCCGTGGCGTCGCTTTGGCTGCTCGCCAGTCTGCCGCTCCAGGCCGGGGTGCCCAGCCAGCAGGGGGTGCTCGGCGTATGGATCAATGAGAAGTCGACCGTGGCCGTACGTATCGTAGACTGCGGCTCCGAGCTCTGCGGTCGCATCGTCTGGCTCGCCAAACCTTATCACGACACTGGGGCGCTCAAGCGTGATCGGCATAATCCAAATCCTGACAAGCGCGCGCAACCCCTGTGCGGACTGCAAGTGCTCGAGGGCTTCCGAAAAACGGCTGAGCATAGCTGGGACGACGGTCTGATTTATGATCCTCGCAAGGGGGAGACTTACCATAGTTATCTGACACTTTCCGGGCCCGATCAGTTACGGGTTCGTGCCTACATACTCTTACCGCTGTTTGGTAAGACTCAGGTTTGGCATCGCACGACGGTTCCCCCAGGCTACGAATGTCCGCGCCAGCCACGGACGAGCAGCCCCGCGGGTTAGGTCGGCGGGCATGCTCATGGCCACGTAGCCATCGATTTGTGCTGTCTGGATCGGCGGCGTTCAGCCGCCCTGGGGCTTCGGCGCGTCTGGTTGCTCGAGTATCGCTTGCAGATCGGCAAAAGCCTGGCAGATGGTGTCGATCTGAGCGGGTGTGTGGGCCGCGCTGACGCTGCAACGTACCAACGTATAGCCACCGGGTGCCGCCGGTGGTAACACCAGATTGACATAGATGCCATGCTCGAGCAGGCCCTGCCAGAATGCCACGGCCTGCTGTCGGGATCCAAGCAGGGTGGCCACCACCGGGCTCGGCTCGGGGCCGAGTTGGTAGCCGAGCGCCTGCAGCTGGCGATAGAGCTGGGTGGCGTTGGCCCACAGACGCTCACGCAACTGCGGACGATCACGTAGCAACTGGAGCGCAGCGCGGGTGGATGCAATGACGGAAGGCGAAGGCGATGCCGTGAAGATGTACGGACGGCTGGCGTAGCGTAAGAACTCGGACTCGGGGTGATTGCTGGCGAGAAATCCGCCTACGGCTCCCAGGCTTTTGCTGAATGTGCCAAGTACGAAGTCGACCTCGGTGGCCACGCCGGCTTCCTCGGACAGCCCGCGGCCGTGCTCGCCAAGCACTCCCAGTGAATGGGCCTCATCCACCACCAGATAACCACCGTAGTGACGTTTGACCGCGACAATTTCGGCCAATGGTGCCCGGTCGCCGAGCATGCTATAGATCCCCTCCACCACGATGAGTGTGTTATCGGTATGTTCTTTTAGTCGCTGCAGCCGCTTCTCGAGATCGGCGACGTCATTGTGTCGAAACCGGATGATTTGAGCGCCGCTGAGTCGGCAGGCATCGTAGATGCTGGCATGGCAATCCGCATCGAGCAGTATGATGTCTTGCACTCCGGCCAAAGTGCCGATCAGGCCCAGGCTGGCGAGATAGCCGGTAGAGAAAACAATCACCGAATTACATCGATAAAAGTCTCCGAGTTCGGCTTCCAAAGCGTAGTGGCCGCCATAGCTGCCGTTGGCCATCCGCGAGCCGGTGGTCCCCGTCCCTTCCCGCTCGATGGCTTTATGGGCCGCCTCGATGCATTCGGGCGCGAAGGTCAGACCGAGATAATTGTTGGTGCCGGCGAGCAGTACCCGCCGTCCGCCGATGCGTGCCTCGGTGGGCGAATACACTTCCTCGATCCGGGTCTCAAAAGGGCTGAGACCGGTGGGAAAGAGCTCCGCGCGTTCGCTGGCGAGCTTATTGAACTTGTCGAACAGCGCCATTATCCCGCCTCCAGCAACCGAGTGATTGCGCATGCGAGATCCTTGGGCGTGCGAATATCGGCGAGGAGGTTCAGCGGCACGGATATATCGAAATCCTCTTCGACTTCCAGCAACAGATCCATGACATTGACGGAGTCCAAGCCGAACTCACTGATCAGGTCTGTGTCCTCTTCCAAAGTCATGCCTTGCGGCGCCATGGGGCGTAGGTGGGTGTAGAGTCGGTCTAGAATTTGTCGATACTCTGCCATGGCTTGCCAGCTCTGGTTAGACTGTGTGTCTATGCTTCGGATGGTGGTGGCTTCATCCGTTCAACCCTTTCCGCATGGCGTATTCCAGATCGATTCTGGGTCGCCAGCCGAGCGTCGCTGCGAGCGCGTCATTGTCGCATATCCAATCGGGATGCCGAAGTTCCCTTAATTTCCCCGGTGTAAGCATCGGCTGATATCCGAGCCAGCGTGCGAGGCGGAGATTGACGGCGGCCGCCAAGGTCAGGCCGGTATAAGGCAGATGCAGCAACCGCACCGGGCGGCCCTGGACCCGAGCTGCGATCGCAGCGATGGTTTGCCAGCTATAGCCGCCGGCCCGCCCATCATGGAGCTCGAACGTTCCCGTTGCGGGGGGGGAGGAGTCGAGCCAGCGCAGCACTGCTGTGACCAGATCGTGCACATGCAGCAGGGTCAGCCGTGCCTGCTGGTTGCCTGGAACGGGCAGCAAACCGTGGCGCAGGAGTAGAAAAAGGAGGCTGAGTTCTCGATCGCCGGGCCCGTAGACTGCCGTGGGACGGAAGATGGTGAGCGCAAGCGCACCGCTTTGCTGCTGCAAGACCTCTTCAGCGTGGCGTTTGGAGGCGGCGTACCAGGATAAAGTCGGCTCACGGGCGGCCAGCGACGACATGAAAAGGAAGCGGGCGCAGCGCGATTCGCCCCGGGCCGTGCGTAGTAAGCGCTCGGAGCCGTGGACATTGACTCGCTCGAAGACCTTGAGGGATCGGCCGCGGACCGCACCTGCGCAGTGGATGACGGAATCGGCGTCGGCCACGAGCCGACGCAGCGCGGCAGTATCATTGAGATCGCCACGGATCCATTCGATTTCGCTTGCCAGCACACGGCCGGGGGGGCGTCGCGCTAGCGCGCGAACACGCCAGCCCGCTTGGACGAGTGGTTGACACAGGGCGCCGCCGATGAACCCCGTCGCACCGGTCAGCGCCACTACGCCCGCCATCGAATCTTCAGCTGGAGACCGCGGCCTTGGGTGCTTCCGCGGTGATCTCGTTGGGTTGATTCCAGCCGACTCGTTGTATAAAACGGCGTCTCGCCTCCGAGCGCGAGAGCTTACCGGAGGAAGTTCTCGGCAGCGTCTTGGGCGGGACCAACTCGATGCGGCATTTTATACCGAATTCGCTGTAGGTCATCCGCTGCAGCCGGTTTACCAGGTCAGCACGGCGCTCGTTCTCAGTCAGCCGGCACTGGACCAGCATGACCACAACCTCACCGCCTTTGGGGTGAGGTGCGACGAAGGCGGTAACGTCGCCAACCCGCACTTCCGGCTGCTCTTCGGCGAGGCGCTCCATATCCTGGGGCCAGATATTGCGGCCGTTGACGATGATCAGATCCTTGCAGCGCCCCGTGATGAACAGCCCGGCTTCGGTCAGATAGCCCAGATCGCCGGTGTCGAGCCAACCGTCCGGTCCGAGGGCATCGCGGGTACTGGCCGCGTCCTGGAAATAACCGGACATCAGACTCGGTCCTCTGACACTGACAATACCGACATGACGATAGGGCAGCGCCCGGTAGTCGGCGTCGCGAACGATCACCTCGTGTCCGGGCAATGGTCGACCACAGTTGACGAATGCCCTAACGCGCTCGCCATGCCCGCTCGTTGCCGCGGTCGCACTCGCGGTCATGCGGCTTTCCAGGGCTCGGCGATCGACATGATCCACAGACATGCCCTGATCGAGCGCCGCGAAGGTGACGGCCAGCGAGCTCTCCGCCAGTCCGTAACAGGGTAGGAAGGCGTGGCGGTCAAAACCGGCCGGCGCCATAAAATCGGCAAAGCGCGCCAATGTCTCGGCATGGATCGTCTCCGCGCCAACGCCGGCTACGCGCCAAGAGCTAAGATCATAGCGATTGATCTCGGCGCGATGGACACGTCGAGCACAGATGTCGTAGCCGAACGGGGGCGCAAAGGCGATCGTACCTCGGTTGTTGCTGAGCAATGCCAACCATTGCCGTGGGCGCATGGCAAAGTCGCGGGTACCCAGGTAATCGACGGAGAGCTGCGAGGCCAATGGGCCAAGAACGAACCCGACCAACCCCATGTCGTGGTAAAAAGGCAACCAAGAGACGCAGCGGTCGCCGGAGCGCACTGCAAGCCCGGAGCCCACGATGCCGGCCAAGTTGGCCATGACCGCTTGCTGGGTGATGACCACCCCGCGCGGGAAGCGAGTGCTTCCGGAGGTGTACTGTAAATAGGCGATCTCATCCGGCCCGCTGGGCTCAAGTTCCACCGCCGGCTCCTCGAGCGCATAGAAATCCGCTGGACTGCCTACGAGGCGCAGCTTAAGGCCGGCGGCGGCTTCCTGTAGGAACGACAGGAATTCCGCGGGCGCCATGGCGGCCGTGGCGCTGCAGCTATGGAGCAGGCGGCGCAGACGCTCGATATAACTTCCCCGGCTGCCGAGGTTGATCGTGATGGGCAAGGGAACCGGGACGAACCCACCATATTGGCAGGCATAGAAGAATTCCATGAACTCCGGACAGGTCTCGGCGATCAATGCGACCCGCTCACCCCCTTTCAAGCCGAGTCCGTGGAGACGCTTGGCCGTGGCCCGTGCGCGTTGCCGAAGCTCGGCGTATGGCAGCGCCGCTTGCAACCGCCCGCGACCGTCGTAGAAATTATACCCAGTGACGCCCTGCGCAGCGTAATCCAACGCTTGCGCGAGCGTTGGAAAATCCGCGCAGCGCAGAGGGCGATTATTGATTGTTGGCGTGGCCGTTCTAATCAATTCAGGTACCTTCCGCTTTCTTTGTCCCTAGCTCTCCGACCATTGCGATCGCAGTGGCGGTTGGCCGCGGACCGACGCTCCCGCCCGCCTCCGTGCAAGGCTCGCCAGAGGGAGCCCGTATGAATCTATAACGCGGCCGCTATAGGGTCCGCTGGTGTAAACTGCCCGCCGGCGCAGGATAGTCTTGCCAGCCGGGCGTTGCGTGTGGCAGAGGGTGCATCCAGTGCCCGACGAATGCTTCTGCCACTGTCGTTGTCTACGCGTTTCAATGCCCGTATGTTGGTTATATTAGCGTTGGTCTGCTGGGTCGAATCGTGACGAGATACGCGGGTAAGCCATGACTTTTTCAATGACCGCGCCATCTGCCCGCACCCAACCTCCCCTGCAAGGGCAGGGCGCTTGCCGCTGTTACGCTGCACCGTGCTGAGCCATTGCTTGTCTAGAGCCGAATGAGGATCTTCCATGGCGTCTTTATCAAAGTGCAGTAAAGATCAGCCTACTGAACTTGAGAATCTACGTTAAGTTCAGAGTCTACATGAATATGAAACAACAGTCGTATAAAAACAAGCAAGATTTTCATAGCAAGCCAGGTACACATAACAAGGAGTCAGGCAATTGCCCCGCTTTAAATTTTGACCTCCAGGCTCGGTGGTAGTTCGAGTAATCATTGGCCGCACTTTGCCTCAGCCCGGTCTGCCTTTACGTCATTCGGGCCGGAGCGCCGGAGAGATTGCCGCATATGGAAAAACGCGCCGCAACGAATTATTGTGAGCATTACGGTCGGCAGGACTTGCCGGTCGTCGTTCGATCGTTGCACCGACGTGGTGATTTTGCCACATTTCTAAGTCTACCGCGACAATTTTACCACAGTGATCCGCATTGGATTGAACCGTTGCGGCTGGAGCGTCGCCAGTACCTATCGAAGCGCAACCCACTGTTCGAGCATCTTGATTGGCAAGGGTGGATTGCTTGGCGTGGCCCGCGGCCGGTAGGGCGGATCACGGCCCAATTGGATCGCCTACATCAGCAGTGCCATGGGGATCATACGGGCTATTTCGGGATGCTCGAGGCCATAGATGATACCGCTGCATTCGCGGCCTTGACAGCGGCCGCAGAGGATTGGCTGCGCCAGCGTGGTGCCCGCCGGGTGAGCGGGCCGTTCAATCTGTCCATAAACGACGAGTGCGGCCTCCTGGTGGAGGGGTTCGACTGTCCGCCGATGTTCATGATGGGGCATGCCCGGCCTTATTATGCTCATCGCTTAGAAGAACAAGGTTATAGCGCAGCCAAGGATCTTCTCGCCTACTGGATGCCCGCCGCCGAGTTGTCCTTCACCCCGTCGATGCGCCGGCTGATGGCGCGTTATCAAACTCGAATTCGTGTGCGCCCCATCAGCCGGAAGCGCTTCGCAGCAGATATGGAGATCTTGCGGGATATTTTCAATGATGCCTGGTCCGAGAACTGGGGATTCGTGCCTTTTACCGCGGCGGAGTTCCGCGAACTGGGGCGCAATCTACGGCTATTCGTCGCCCACGACCTCATCCAGATCGCTGAAGTCGATGCCGTGCCGGTGGCTTTCATCGTAGCACTGCCCAATCTCAACGAGGCAATTCGCGATTTGGATGGCCGCCTAATACCTTTCGGTTGGATGAAATTGCTCTGGCGCTTGAAAGTGCGCTATCCGCTGACCGGCCGGATTCCGCTCATGGGGGTGGCTAAACGCTATCAGTTCAGTCGGCTCGGGCCGGCGTTGGCGCTCATGCTGATTGCCGCTATTCAGGAGCCGGTGATGACAAAAGGCATTCGAGCGGTCGAGATGTCGTGGATTCTCGAGGACAATGCGGGCATGCGCAACATACTGGAGAATATCGGTGCCGAGCCTTACAAGCGCTACCGCCTCTACCAGAAGACGCTCTAGGGCGGCTGACTCGGCTCCCCAGCGATGAGTGCGCTCACCCCGAGTCAGCCTTGCGCCGTAGCCGAGTCGGCGACGAGCCGCGTAGCGGCCATCGTATTGGCGGGCGATCGTAAGACCCCGGATGCTGTAGCCGAGGAGGCCGGCACGCAGTGCAAGGCGCTTGCGCCGGTGGCCGGCACGCCGATGCTGCTGCGGGTGTTGCAGGCGCTGTGGGATAGCGCTTTGATTGATCGAATCATTCTATGCGGGCCGGCGCAAGAGATCACTGCAAGCTCACCGATGCTCCAAGAGCTGCTGTCCGCCTCGTGCATCGACTGGATCGCCTGTGCCGACTCGCCCAGTGCGAGCGCGCTCGGTGCGTTCGCGGCTCTGCCGCCAGCGCGGATTACCTTGCTCACCACGGCGGATCACGCACTGCTCAGTGCACCAATGATTCGCTATTTTCTGCACCGGGCGCAGATCGGCAACTGGGATCTGGCGGTTGCGGTAGCCGAGCAACGGATCGTATCGGCCCGGTTCCCGGCCGCTCGGCGCACCGTTATCCGCTTGCGAGGAGGGCCGTATTGTGGCTGCAATCTGTATGCGTTCCTAACCCCCCGTGGCCGGCAGTTGGCGGATTATTGGCGGAAGGTGGAGCAGGAGCGCAAGCGGCCCTGGCGAATCATCGTACGATTGCTCGGTTGGCGCGCCGTGCTGGACTACGCTTTGGGTCTGCTCACCCTGGAGCAAGCCTTGCAGCAGATCTCATGTCGGCTGGGAATACGGATAGGTGCAGTTATTTTACCCTATCCGGAGGCGGCGGTGGATGTCGATACGCCGGCCGACCGGCAGCTTGCCGAGGCGGTGCTGAGCGAGCGTGCTGAAGCAGGGAGGGATGATCGGCCGTAACGGGAGCGACCGATTCGCTCGTGTGGGCATCGACTCGAGGCCGTTTCGGGCAAGGGTTTCGTCCCAGTGGGGCGTGTTTCCCCCGGATTGTGCTGTCACCGTTGGTCGAGGGTGCATAACCCGTGTTGCTGATCGAACGTTACCTGATTGCGGAGGTGCGACGCCCGCTGGTCGCTGTGGTCTGTGTCCTGAGCTTCATCTTTGCGAGCTACACGGCCGCGCGCTATCTCGCGGATGCGCTCAGCGAAACCCTCGGGATGCAGACGATTGCGCTGATGGTGGTGTTCAGGACCCTGATTGCGCTCGAGGTTCTCATTCCGGTGGCGCTTTATGCCTCGGTAGTGATTGGCCTGGGTCGTCTCTACAACGATCAGGAGATGACTGTCCTCGGCGCGGTCGGTATCAGTTCGGTGCGTGTTTACTGGGCGATTCTGCTGCTCGCGCTACCGGTTGCACTCGCCGTCGGCGTGCTGTCGTTGCTCGGCCGACCTTGGGCCTACCAGCAAGCCTATCAGGCCGAAGCGAGCGCGCATGTGGAGATTCCGTTGGATCGGCTGCGCGCTGAGCATTTCTATGTGGACTCCCAGACCGGGCGCATGATCCTCGCGCAAGAGGTGGACAACCAACGCAGCCTACTGCACGGCGTGCTGATCTATCAGCGCGCAGGGGAGACAACGCACCTGATCAGGGCTCGACAAGCGCAGCAGCTCCCGGGAGGGCGGGCTGGCGAAGCGCGGCTGATACTGCACGATGGAATTGCCTATTTGCTCGATCGAGTGGGGAGCCATGATCGGATTCTGCGTTTCGGTGAACTCGCGCTGCGCCTGAGCCGGCCGCAGCCGGTAGTGGGCTACAAGCGCAAGGCCGCTTCTACGGCTGCGCTGGTGCGCTCGGGTAACCCCGCGGAACTCGCCGAACTGCAATGGCGTCTCTCTCGCCCCCTGACGACCGTGTTGCTCGCGCTGTTCGGGGTGCCGCTTAGCCGCACGGCGCCACGCCGCGGCCGGTTCTCCAAGATTCTGCTGGCCGCGCTCGTCTATGCCTTGTTATACAACGCCAGCGGCTTGGCAAAAACCTGGGTGGAGCATGGCGTGGTCGGGGCTGTACCCGGTATTTGGTGGATCGATGCGGTCATGTTCGTCACGCTTGTTGCCTTCATCAGCCACGATTTGCAATGGCGGCGCCGGTTGCGGGCATGAAGACGGCGGAGCGTTATCTCATGCGTGCCGTGGCCGGTGGTTTCGTGGTGGCCGCGGCCGTGTTGCTACCGCTGTTCAGTTTCGTTGACTTGGTAGAACAATTGGATGACACCGGAGAGGGCAATTACCATATCGCCCAGGCGTTTGCCTACGTCGGCCTTACACTGCCGCGGCGGCTGATCGAGCTTGGCCCCTTCATCGCGCTGCTGGGTACCATCGTTGCGCTTGGAGGCTTGGCTAGCCATCGGGAGTTGACTGCGCTTCGATCGGTCGGTGTTTCACCCGGACGCATCGCATTGGCAGCGCTCAAAGCCGGTATTTTGCTGATTCTGCTCTTGGCTGCGACCGATCAATTCGTCGCCTCACCGCTACAACAGTACGCTTTCGGGATGCGCTCCGATGCGCTGAGCGGTGGCAGCAACGCTAGGCTTGCAAGCGGCGCCGCGTTGTGGGCGCGGCGCGGCGATCGTGTACTCCGGGTCGGTGCCTTACGCCTGGGCCGTATTCCGGCAGACATCGAGGTTTTTCATTTCAATGCCAAGGGGCATCTCATAAAGTATATTCACGCCGATCATGCCGAGATTCATCATCGCGCGCCCTGGCGGCTCAATACAGTGCTGGTCAAAGCTTTCATAGCCGGCACGCCGGTAACGACTCGGCGTGCCAGCATGGTGTGGCAGACTTTCCTGACCCCCGCCCAGATCGGATTGCTGGAGAAGCCGGCGGAGAGTCTCTCGCCGGTACAGCTCTATGGTTACGTGCATTATTTGCGCACTACCGGTCAATCATCGGCCGTGTACGCCGTGATGCTTTGGCAGAAGTTGGGAATGCCCCTGACCGCCGCGGCAATGATTCTACTTGCGGTGCCTTTCAGCATTGGCGCGCCGCGCGGCACCAGTATTGGCAGCCGAATCGCGTTGGGCGCCATCGCGGGGTTGGGCGTGTACTTGGCCGATCAAATTATCGCCAATATAGGCTTGTTGTTCGATCTCAGCCCGCCGTTGATCGCGCTGGGGCCCAGTGTCGTGTTGCTTACGGTGGCGCTGGCGGTGTTTGGCAAGAGCGCCACGCGGTGCTGATCGGTCGATGCAGTGGCTCCGGCGGTACCGGGCCAACCCATTGCTTAAGGAGCGCGTAGTATAAACCCAATGAGGCACAGGCAACCGAGTGAACCCGATGTCTTGGCGCCCCGGCGGATCGGTGTGCTCTGCAATCCGAACAGCGGGCGCAACCGGCGTTGCTTGCGGCAAGTTCGAGAAGAGATGGGGCGGCTTCCGGGTGCCGTATATCGGGAAGCGGTCTGCCCGGCGGAAACGGCGCTCGGAATTCAAGAACTGCTTGCCAGTGGAGCGGAATTGCTGGCCATAAACGGCGGTGATGGAACGCTACAGGCGGTGCTGACCTATCTATTGGGACGGGGTGGGCGGCTGGGGAAGCCTCCGCCGCTCGTAGTAATCGCAGGCGGTACGACCAACATGACGGCGGTCGACGTCGGTGCCCGGGGGGCGCCCCAGCAAGCATTGCGAGCCCTCGGTGCGTGGCTTGCTGGTGCCCGCGACGGCCCGCGGCGTACCGAACGCCCCGTGTTGCGAGTGGTGCCGGCGCCCGCCCGGCCGCCACTCTATGGTATGTTCTTCGGCGCCGGCGCGATCCACACCGGGGTGGAGTATTTCCATCACCGAATCGCGGCCTGGCGCACCGGCGGCACGATCGGCCCCGGGCTTGCTTGCGCCCGATTGTTGCTCGCATTGGCGCGACCCGCCCAGAGCCGGGTTCAGCCGGCACGGCTGAGGCTACGGCTGGACGGCCGTGCCACCCAGGTAGGAGACTATTTATTGATTCTCGTCAGCGGCTTGGAGCGCCTCCTGCTGGGTTCGAAGCCCTATTGGGGCGTGGAGTCGGCACCGTTGCACTACACTGCGATTCGGCATCGCCCTGGGCGCTTGTTGCGTTCCCTGCCAGCCATGTTCAGAGGCGACGCTGGCGCACCGCCACGCGAGCAGGATGGCTATTTCAGCCACAACATCAACACCTTGGTACTTGAGTTCGACGGCGGCTTCGTGTTGGATGGGGAGCGTTACCAAGCCGAGCGATCGCAGGGCCCACTGCATTTATCGCAGGGCGGGCAAGTAACGTTCTTGTCATTCCAATGACCCGGCCGGTGGAGTAATCGCCGATGCGATACGCGCTCGTGCGGCCCGGCCGCGCCAACTCCGATCCCCCCGCCGCTTTGATCGCGACGGTGGCGGCGCAGAGCGCCCGGCCGGTAGCGCCTGCTCTACACCGGCTCTGTGAGCGCATGATTGCTCGCTTCGGTGCGGCCGTGGCAGGGGTGATTTTCTATGGTTCGTGTCTGCGCAGCGGTCAACCAAGGGCGGGCATGGTGGACTTATACATCGTGGTCGATCGCTACGCGGCGGTGTATGAGAGCCGCCTGTTGTGTTGGCTCAATGCGCTGCTGCCACCGAATGTTTTCTATCATGAATCAGCCGACGCCGATGGCGCGCCGCTGCGCGCCAAATGTGCCGTACTCTCCTTGCAAGATCTGGAGCTCGGCACGGCGCAGTGGTTTCATTCCTACCTCTGGGGGCGTTTCGCCCAGCCCGTGCGTTTGGTCTATGCTCGCGATGATCTGACCCGGGGGCGCATCGAGCGTGCCCTGGCCAGCGCCGTGGTGACGCTGCTCGAGCGCACGTTACCCTGCCTGCCCGAACGGTTTGATAGCGCCGAGTGTTGGCAGCGTGCCTTGGCGTTGAGTTACACAGCCGAGTTGCGGCCGGAATCGCCGCAGCGCGCCGCCGAACTGGTGTACCATGATCTGCCCGACTACCGCCGGCGCATAGCGGCGGCGGTAGTCGGGCTGCCGGGTATGACAGCGGTCGGTGAGGGCGATTGGTACATCAATCGAATGTCGGCGCGAGGGCATTTCTCGCCGAACTGGCGTTGGCTTGTACGACGGGGGCAGGGGCGCATGCTGACCGTGCTGCGGTTGATGAAATCGGCGCTCACCTTCGAGAATGGGGTCGATTATCTCGCCTGGAAGCTCGAGCGGCATACGGGGGTGGCGTTGGAGCTTACCGAGTGCCAGCGCCGCTACCCGTTGTTATTCGGCTGGAGTGTTTTGTGGCGGTTGTTGCGGCAGGGTTCATTGCGCTAGCCAACCCGCCAGACCGCCTCGGCTTCGCGCGCAAGTCCGGCGGCCGCTACTCTCGGAAACGTCGTTTGCAAGATGTGGCTCAGTGCCTCCAGGGCCTGTGGCTCCGGTTGCGGGCAACTCTTGCGGGTAATCAAGGCGGCATTGGCGGCGGCGTCACGCCAGCGCTCCGCTGGCGGAGCGGCCGGGCGGCCGGGCGGGAAATCTTCCAGGAATAACCGTTGCTCGATCCGCTCCGCCTCCAATTCTTGCTCCAGTAGCCGGTGCCGCAGCCGTTCCGTGCGGCGCTCAAGGCCCTGCGGTGGGTGTTGTCGCAGGCGACGGCGCAACGCTCGGAGCGGCTCGATGATCTCCCGATGCCATTCCATGCCGCGGCGGATCGCAGTCTCGAGTTCTGTGGCACCGAGCCGGCCATAGCCGTTGGCACCGGCCCATATGGTGCCCAGCAGAAGGCTGATGCTTAGCCCGTAACGGGCCTGGATACTGAGACAGGTCTGCTTCACCGTCTCGACCTCGTAGAGCGTGAGCGCGAACTCCCAGAGGCGTTGAGCTTCGCCATCGATATCGTTGTGCTCGGTATCGATCGACATGGCGGACAGTGCACCTAAAGCTTCTTTAGCACCTGAATGATCTCACTGGCCGCCTTCTGACCGTCATTGAAGAGCATGCGGCAGTTGTCTGCAAAGAACAGATGGTTTTCCACCCCGGAGAAACCTTTGCCTTTGCCGCGTTTGATGACGATCACGTTGTGCGCCGCGGCCACGTCCAAGATTGGCATGCCGTAGATGGGGCTTGAAGGGTCGTTTTTGGCGGCTGGGTTGACTACGTCATTGGCGCCGATTACCACAACCACATCGGTGCGGTCGAACTCGGCGTTGATCTCTTCCATATCGTAGATCAGATCATAGGGCACGCCGGCTTCGGCGAGCAGGACGTTCATATGCCCGGGCATGCGCCCCGCTACCGGATGAATGGCGAATTTGACACTGACATCTCGCTCCTGGAGCAGCTCCACCAGTTCCCAGACCTTGTGCTGGGCCTGCGCGACGGCCATACCGTAGCCGGGTGCGATAACGACTTGATTGGCGTAAGCCATCATGATGGCGGCGTCCTCGGCCTGGATCGCCTTCATCTCGCCCTCTGGATCGCTGCCCGCACCCGCCGCAGCGGTGCCGAAACCACTGAACAGCACATTGGTCAAGGGTCGGTTCATGGCTTTCGCCATCAGCTGGGTGAGCAGGCTGCCGGCAGCGCCCACGACCGTACCGGCAATAATCATGGCCGGATTGCCGAGCAAATAGCCCTCGAAGCCGACAGCCAGGCCCGTCAGGGCATTGAACAATGAGATGACCACGGGCATATCCGCCCCGCCGATCGGGATCGCCATGAATACGCCGAAGACCAGCGCGAGGACGAAGAAGGCGATGATCACCGCCGATCCAGCAGTATAGTAGCTGAGAATGGCGAACAGCACGGTCGCGGCGAATACGCCGAGGTTCACAAGCTGTTGCGCCGGTAGCAGTTGGTTGCGGTGCAGCCGTCCGTCCAATTTGGCCCAGGCGACTAGCGAGCCGGAGAACGCAACGGTGCCGATGAGCGCGCCGCTGATGCCGAGCGCGGCATGGTCGGCCCCGAGCAGACTGCCGACGTAACCGTGGCCCGTGGCAAATTGTCCGGCCTGTTCCAGACCCGGACCTTGTTGGGCGGTGAGGTGCTGCGCCTGCGTGGCCCCGATCTGGCTTACGGCCTTGAACAATTCCACGGCTCCGATTGCGGCAGCGGCACCGCCGCCCATACCGTTATATAACGCCACCATCTGGGGCATGTTGGTCATCGGTACGCGTTTGCCGGACCACCAGGCGAGCCCGCCACTGACGGCGATGGCGAAAATGATGAGCAGGTAGTTGACGGTATGATGCAAATCCGGGTGGAAGAAGGTTGCGGCTGTAGCAAGCACCATACCGATACCGGCCCAGACGATGCCTTTGCGGGCGGTTCGGGGCGAGCTCATGCCTTTCAATCCGAGGATGAACAAAACGGCGGCCACAAAGTAGCAGAGTTGGACGACGGTGTTCATTCTTGCTCCCCTTTCTTGTTTCGCTCGTCCTTGGTCTTGAACATTTCGAGCATGCGCTCGGTCACCACATAGCCGCCGACGGCGTTGCCCGCCGCCAGGATTACGGCGATGAAGCCGATCAGCTGCTCGGTTGCGCCGTTGGCTTCGCCGAGTGCGACCATGGCGCCCACAAGTACGATTCCATGGACGAAATTCGAGCCCGACATCAATGGGGTATGCAGGATGACGGGCACACGGCTGATCACCTCATAACCGGTGAAAGCGGCGAGCATGAAGATCCACAGCGCGATCAATCCTTCAATCATTTTTTGCCTCCTTCCACACGCTCCCGAGTCGGTGTGTGGCGGATCTCGCCGCCGTGGGTTAGGCAACTGTCCGCGATGACCTGATCGTTCCAGTCGAGCCGCTGCACGCCGTCCTTTACCATCAGCACGAGCAGGTTGTAGAGGTTGCGCGCGTACATCTCGCTGGCGTGGGTGGCCGCGGTGCTGGTGATGTTCTCCGGCCCATAAATCACGACACCGTGGTGATCGACTTGCTTGCCGGCCTGGGTCAGCTCGCAGTTGCCCCCGCTCTCCGCGGCCAGATCGATGATTACCGAGCCGCGCTTCATCCGCTCCACAGTCGACTTATCGATGATCTTCGGTGCCGGCCGGCCCGGTATGGCTGCGGTCGAGATTACGGCATCGGCTTGAGCGATGCGCTCGGCGAGCACTTCCTGCTGTTGTTGTCGTTCGGCCGCTGTGAGCTCCCGTGCATAGCCGCCTTCTCCCTCCGCCTTGACGCCGGTGTCGATGAATTTGCCGCCGAGTGATTCCACTTGCTCTTTGGTCGCCGTGCGTACGTCATAGGCCTCGGTGATGGCGCCCAAGCGCTTGGTGGTTGCGATAGCCTGCAGTCCGGCCACGCCGGCGCCGATGATCAGGGCTTTGGCGGGCCGGATGGTTCCGGCTGCCGTAGTGAGCATGGGAAACAAGCGTGGACACAGGCTCGCCGCCAGCAAGGCGGCTTTATAGCCGGCGATGCTGGCTTGCGAGGAAAGCGCGTCAATGGACTGGGCGCGGGTGATCCGTGGCACTAATTCCATGGCAAAGGCGCTCACTTTGCGCTCGAGCAGCTTCCTGATCCGGCTATCCCCCGTGTGTGGCGCGAGAAAGCCGAGCAAAACGCTGCCTTCCTTGAGCTTGCCGGCCTCATCGACGGTGGGCGGCTGGACCTTGAGCAGAATGTCCGCCTGCTTATAGAGCGTCTCGGCGGTGACGAGCTCGACGCCTTGATAGTCGGCGTCATCGAAACCGCTGTTCTCCCCCGCCCCTTTTTCCATAAGGATCTTGACGCCCAGTTTGGCGAGCGGCTTGATCACGCTCGGGACAAGTGCCACGCGGCGTTCACCGGGAGCCGATTCTTTGGGCACGGCTAAAGTTAACGTCATTGTGCTCTCCCGCCTGTTCTCATTCGTCAAGGGGTCTATCGTCACCGGACGACTTTGTTGTTTGCGCCAGTGCGGCCCGATCTTGTTGGCGCTGGCAGGCGCCGTACCCATGCGTGTGGCCGTGGACGCTATAGCGAGCCGCACATGTGCTTTGGCAGCGACCTAGGAAAACGCGTACCATCGGGCTGCGCCTTGGGTTGTAGGCATGCCGGGACAAATCTCGGGGGAGGCCGAGTGGCGAACGCCGGCGTTATCGGCCAAGTCGGCCGCCGCATATGATGATTCACTTTGGTTGTTTTATCATTTGGCGATCCGGCTACGCTCGGTTTGGGTGCACTCGGTGTAGCGGTGGACCGATGTCTGCCGGCGCCCGTCCATAAACATTTAGTAAATGCTCGGCCCGTTAGCGGCGCACAGTGTCGACCGCCCGGTGCGCTCGCCTGATCGGCGGAATCGACAAGTATATGCGGATCAGCGCTGGGCGCCCAACTCGATGCGTTATTCCACTTAAGATGAAAACGGCCTATGCATAGTCGTAAACGCTGGTGCCGTTGTTTGTCGCGCATCGTGCATGCGCGGTGGGAGTTGCGCTGTACCGGGCATCTGTGAAATAAATTGTGGCGTAAACCGCGCTTGGGTAAATAGCCGGCCGGGTGCGGATAAAGGGTCATCACCGTGTTTAGCCTTCAACATGACATCCTGCGCACCGACATCTCGGGTATGCCGCTGGAGTGGATCAGCTATCAGAGTGCCGTGCGCCTCTACTACCTCGAGCAGGTGGCCTACAGCTGCGGGCGCCTGCTGTACCGTATACATGGGGGCTACAATGCGGCGACCGGTCAGCGTAGCGTCATCGAAGTGAACTCGATTATCGCCACGGACGGTTCGGTTCAGGCTTCGATGAAAGGCCGACCAGGATACACGCCCCCTTTGAACAATGCCACGCTGTTCCGCCGCGATGGCTTTCTTTGCATGTATTGTGGCGAGCGTCAGCGCCAATCCGAGCTTTCCAGGGATCATGTGCGACCGATCAGTCGGGGCGGCGAAGACGCCTGGAACAATGTCGTTACGGCCTGCAAGCACTGTAATAGCCATAAAGGCAGTCGCGGCCCGGAGGAGGCCGGGATGCAGTTGCTGGCCGTTCCCTTTACGCCCACGCATGCCGAATATGTCTATTTGCAGGGACGGCGTATCCTGGCGGATCAAATGGAGTTCCTGCGCGCGCATTTTCCGCGCCGCAGTCCGCTGCGCGAGCGGCTCAAAAGCACCACCGAGCTGAGTAGTCCGACCCGTTTCCTCTCATGAGCCTGCAAGATGACATCAGTGCTGCAATCGAGCAGGCCACCGGCTCGGTCGTACAGGCCGGCTCGCCATGGTCGATTGCAGGCGGCGGCATCAATCGCACGGCGACTATCGGCGCGGGCGAGGCGCGCTACTTCGTCAAGCTCAACGATGCCCCCGCGAGTCTCGAGATGTTCGAGGCAGAGGCAGCCGGTCTGCGGCTGCTGGCGCAACCCGGGGTGCTGCGGGTGCCGCAACCGATCTGTTCCGGCACGAACGGGGCCACCGCCTATTTGGTTCTAGAGCATATCGAGCTCGGCCGCGCTGGAAAAAAGGGGGAGGAACATCTCGGCGCGGGGCTGGCAAGTATCCATCGGATGACCCGATCTCGTTTCGGCTGGGACCGGGACAATACCATCGGCTCGACCCCGCAGATCAATCGGCCAACTGATGACTGGGTCGCTTTCTATCGCGATCATCGACTGGGTTTTCAGCTCGAACTCGCCGAGCGCAACGGCTATGGCGGTCCGTTGACCAAGGCGGGTTTCCGTTTGCTGGAGAAGCTGCCGCTGGTCTGCGCCGGCCATCACCCGGTCGCTTCACTGCTGCACGGTGATTTGTGGGGGGGTAACGCCGCGTTTGATCGCGCCGGCACGCCGGTAATCTATGATCCGGCGGTGTATTTCGGCGATCGTGAAACCGATCTTGCCATGACCGAGCTGTTCGGTGGCTTCGATACGAGTTTCTACCGGGCTTATCAGGCGGCTTGGCCGCTCGCTGCCGGCTATGAGTTGCGCCGCGACCTCTATCAGCTCTATCACGTGCTCAACCATCTCAATATATTTGGCGCCGGTTACGCAGGTCATGCACGGCGACTTATCGAGCGTTTGCTGGCGGCGGTTTGTTAGATTCTTCGGTGTTTTTCTGCGCAGGCGGCTCGTCTGGGGGTAGGTCCTCCTCGAAAAGATCCTCGTCGTAGAGTTCCTCGAACGGTGGGGTGCCATCATAGATCTGACTGAGACGTTGCTGCTGATAGGCCGAACGGATGAAAGCGTAGTGGTCCACTGCGGCTTCGCGGCTGATGCGCACGGCTTTGTCCAGCTGCGCCCGGGTATTGACGGCCTGCAGGGCCGACAGCCCCGCGCGTGTTGTGGTCGCAGGTACGATAAAGGTCAGGACATTGGAAAACAGATCCACCGGCAGCCCGCCCGTATCACGGAAGTTCGACGGACCCAGCACGGGCAGGACAAGGTAGGGACCCGGGCCACTGCCCCAAGCCGCGAGTGTCTGCCCGAAGTCTTCACGGTGGTCGCGCAGCCCCATGCTGGCGGCGGGATCGAACAGACCGGCGATACCCAGTGTAGAGTTGATAGTAAAACGTAACAGATCCTGGCCGGCGTCGAAGGTCTTACCCTGTAAAATATCGTTGAGTACGATCCCGGGGTAGGTCAGGTTGACGAAAAAGTTGCCGATGGCCTCGCGCACGAAGCCGGGCGTTATGAACGTCCAACCCTGAGCGAGGGGTTGGAGCACGTAACGGTCGACCTGCTCGTTGAACTGAAAGGTTTTACGATTCATCGACTCGAGCGGATCGTACACGTCCTGCTGTGCCGGGTTGCTGGCGCAGCCGGCGAGCAGCGTGGCAAGGAGCACGAACTCCAGCCAGAGCTTCGCCCGGATGGTGATCGGTTCGCTCATTAAATATCTCCTGGGTTTTGGTTTTCCTGTGCAGGCGGTGCCGGTAAAGCGGGCAGAAGCGAGTTCGGGTAATGCGGTGTAAAGTGGCCGTTGCTGCGGATGTCGGCCGGCCACCGTGGTTCACGGTCGAGTCGAGAGCCTGCATGGCTGATTTTTGTTAGACAATGTTCCGCACCGCGGCCGGTTCGATTCAAGCCTCGTCGTTGCCGGGCTGCGAGTCGGCAGCGTATTCGAACGAGTCATAGTAGAGATGGTCCGGATCCAGCCCGTGCGCGATAAACTCGTCTAACGCCGCTTCGATCATCGCCGGCGGTCCGCTCATGTAGACGTCGAAATCGTCCAGATCCGGATAGTCATCCAGCAACGCACTGTGGACCCAGCCGGTCTTGCCGGGCCAGTCGACCTCCGTCTCGGGTTCGGAGAGTACCGGCGTATATTGAAAGCTCTCGTGCTCCTGCGCCCAGCGCTGGGGCAACTCGTCGAGATAAAGGTCGCGCCGGGTGCGTGCGCCCCAGTACAAATGAATCGGTCGCTCGATACCGGTGTGGAAAGCATGTTCGAGCATACCCTTGAGTGGGGCGAAGCCGGTGCCGCCGCCCATCATCAGAATCGGGTTCGGAGAATTCTCACGCAGATAGAAGTTACCCAGCGGCCCTTCAAAGCGCAGCAAGGCCCCCGGTTCGATCCCCTCGAAGACATAATTCGTGAACTCCCCTCCGGGTATACGGCGTACATGCAGTTCGAGCAGCTCGTTGTCATGCGGCGGATTGGCCAATGAGAAGCTGCGCCGGCGGCCGCCGTGGAGCAGAATATCGATGTATTGCCCCGCGAGTAGCTCTAGGCGCTCCGTGCCGGGTGTGCGCAGGTAGAGCCGGCGCACGTCGTGACACAGATCTTCGATGCGTGCAACTCGGCAAGGCAGTTGACGCGGTTCTATGAAGGGTTCAGGTGGCCGCCGTGGGAACTCAATGACCAGATCGGTGAGCGGCTGTGCCTGGCATAACAGGGCCTTGCCGAGGGCCTCCGCGGCCGGTAGCGCCGAGGTCCGCCCTTCCGGATAAGCCACCTCGCCCTCGACCACCTTGCCCGCGCACGTCCCGCAGGTGCCGCTACGGCAGTTGAACGGGAATGCCAACCCTTCCCGCAAGGCGGCATCGAGTATCGACTCGCCCGCGTTGACCGTAAACTCGAGCTCGGTGTTGTCGATTCGGACGCAGTAACTCATCTCGCTTCACGCGTCAGCAGAGAGTAATTCTCATTGTGGCCGATCCTCCGATAACGAGCAAAGAGCCTGTGCTTGTGTCGCACTCTACTCAAGTCGCGTTGTGCGCCGCGCGCAACCAAACCCATCGACCCTCCCGGCGGGCGAGAGCCGCGGCCGGGGCGATATCCTACATAAAGCTGTCAAAGCAACAACGGCCGGCTGCCGATCGAGCGCCCCGCTAGGCGTTATGCGCGCTTTGGGCAGGGCGGATTTGCCAATAGAGACACGGTCCTGCGGTTAGATGCCGCACCCGGGGCTTCCGCTGGTATTTAGCTCAGTTTTCTATACATGAACTTATATGGGCAGCACAAGCCAGTACCTTGGGTGCCACTGCTATTTGTTCATGCAGGAGCGCTTAGCGTTGCCATGGTTGTCGTGTGGCAATCGAGAATTCTGCAAATTTACAAGGATAGCAATCCATGCCGTTTGCGGCGTTAGCCGATTCGCCAGCGGATCGTGAAATGCAGCGGCGGCTTTTGGAGGGCGGCATTGATGCTAGAATGGGAACAGGGGGTATGGAAGATGACGACCGCAAAGCGCGCAGGAACGGTGCATTTGTGGCGCTGGGGGCTTTGGCAATGGAAAAACGAAAACTACTCTACCTCAATGCGTCTGGAACCGGCGCACTTCCTAGTCTGGAGGTATTGAAAGAGCGGTGGGATATCCATACGGCAACGAACCTCGATCAAGCCCGGCAATTGATCGAGTGCTCCGATTTCAAAGTGGGCCTGGCGTGGTTGGAAGAAAAAGAAAGCAAATTGTCCGCTTGTGAGGAGGTGTTCCTCTACGACAAGCAAATGGCTTGGGTGGCCCTGCTCGAGCGGGCCTCTTTACAGCGCCCATCTCTGCGCCGGCTGATCCACCAGATTTTTTTCGATTACCACACTCTACCGACGGACCTCGACCGACTCGCGCTTTCGTTAGGGCATGCCTACGGGATGGCTGCGTTGAAGACGTCCACCCTGCCCAGCGAAGGTCAGCAAGGTGAGTACGAGATGGTCGGGGTGAGCCCGCTCATGCGCGAACTCTTCAAGAGCATTCGTAAAATGGCGTCGGTGGACGCGCCGGTGCTCATCCAGGGGGAGAGCGGCACGGGCAAGGAACTCGCCGCCGCAGCGATTCATGAACGCTCCCGCAGGGCCAAGGGGCCGTTTGTCGTGGTCAACTGTGGTGCGCTGCCCTCCGGTCTTATTCAGTCCGAGCTCTTTGGGTATGAGCGGGGCGCGTTTACGGGCGCCCAACAGCGCAAGATCGGTCGCATCGAGGCGGCTCATGGCGGGACCCTATTTTTGGATGAGATCGGTGATTTGCCGTTTGATATGCAAGTGAATCTCTTGCGTTTTCTCCAGGAGCAGACCATCGATCGGGTCGGTGGAAAAGAGCCGATCGAGGTAGATGTGCGGGTGATCGCGGCAACGCACATGGATTTAGAGAAGGCGGTGGCGGATAAGGGGCGCTTCCGAGAGGATCTTTATTTTCGGCTGAATGTATTGCGCTTGCACATGCCGCCACTGCGTGACCGCCAAGACGATATCGAGTTGTTGGCGTGGTTCTTCTTCAACCGTTTTGCCGCCGAGCGTGGCCCTGCGGTGAAAGGCTTCGGCCGCCAGGCCCTCGAGGCGATGAATCAGCATACTTGGCCGGGCAATGTGCGGGAGTTGATCAATCGGGTACGTCGCGCCGTGGTATTGTGTGACAAACGCTTGATTACCCCGACCGATCTCGGGTTGGAGCGGCGCCAGGCGGTGCGTCGGACCATGACGTTGGCTGAAGCGAGGGATGCGGCCGAGCGCGCCGCCATAACGGGCACTCTGCGCCAAGCGGACGGCAACGTCTCGCAAGCCGCGCGCCAGCTCAATGTCTCGCGCGTTACACTATACCGACTGATGGAGAAGTATCGAATCCGCTTGTGAACCTGGGCGGCCAGTGTTTAATCGGTGTTACAGTCGGAATGTGGCGAGGTTCCTTGCTTCTTCTATAAAGTCCATATAATCAGATGCATGAGAATTAGGCATGCGGATTGCATTATTCTCTTTATGGCAGAGCGGCCGAGGTGAGGACGAGGCAGTGAGCACACAAACTCAGGGAGTTCATATCTGGCCGCGTTATCGGCCCCACTGGGGGGTTCTCCGCTACAGTGTCATGGTTGCGCTTGTTGTTGCGGGCGGATTGGTGTCGCCGAGTTATGCCGAGGAGCGCTCGGGGCAGACCGGTGAGGCTTCGGCACACGCTCCATTGGCGCATTTTCAATCCGAACGGCGGCTGGATGAGAAGGCGCTGAGCGCCATCCACGGCAAAGGCGGTACGGGTGCGCTGCAACCGCTGATCAACCTAAGCATCATCCTGTGGGATGAGCCGGGCCGTGGTGGCTCCAGCAAGCCCCAAGCGCTGGCGGAAAATAACTTCGGTGATCCGGCACGTGGAGTGAGTTTCAACGGCTCCAATGGTATATCCATCAGCCGTGGCAAATAGGCAAATAGCACCACCGAGCGACACCGTATGACGCGTCTGAATGAGCGATAGGGTACGAAACGGTACCGGTACAACACGGGTGCCGCGGCGGGGGGATGTATTCGGCAGCAAAATAGGGCTTTCAGGGCTTCGGTCGAGTTGACCTGCTTTGCACACAAAAGGGAGCTCCCATGGCGGCACACCTCCGAGCGGAGGATAGTTTACCGGGGCCGGAGCCGTCGAGTGTCGGGGAGGCGTAGCGAATATGTTCATAAATGAGGTTTCCGGCCAAGCGGGGCCTCGGTAGGAGGGACATTTCGCTACTTCGGACAGAAGAGGCTTGATTCCATGTCTAAAAAGAATATCGGTTGGCCTTGTCTAGGCCTTATGGTCGCGGTGTTCTCGGGGGTGAGCGCCGCGCAGGATAGCCGTTACAGCAGCCACGAACCGCAATGGCCCAACTGGCAGCTGGCGCAGGCGAATACCGGGCAAAAACAGCCACAGGGGGGGCAACGTCCGGTCGGGCAGGCGCCGCGCAAGGAAGAACCGGTGGTGCCGCAGGTGCAAACGATTCCCCAGCTCGGGGGCGTGCTGGCTCCCAAGGGCACACTGATCGTCACACCCTCGCTCCAACTCTCGACGGCACAGGTCAACCGTTTCAATTTCAACGGTGTCTCGGTTCTCGATACGCTGCTGATCGGTCTGATCAATGCCGAGGATACTGATCGTGACCTGGCGGAAGGCGCTTTGACCTTTCGCCTGGGGGTGACCAATCGGTTCGAAATCGGAGTCAAGGTACCTTATATCTATCGGCGTGAAAAAAGCACGCTCACTCTCGTCTCGCTCGATAACAGCTCTCCGAATGCGGAGGAAAAGCAAACGCGCGAGAACGCGGGCCTTGGGGATGTGGAGGCCTATCTGCATTATCAGCTCAATGGAGGCCTGAACGGCTGGCCTTTCTTCGTGGCGAATCTGCGCTACAAGTCGATCACCGGCACGGGCCCGTTCGATGTAAGCCGTAATGCGCAAGGGCTTCCCACCGAGCTAGCCACGGGCTCCGGCTTTCACGGCGTGGAGCCCAGCTTGACGATCCTGTTGCCTTCCGATCCGGCCGTTTACTTTGCCAACTTCGGTTACTTGTTCAATCTGCAGGCCAATGTGGGTAAGACCATCGGCGCGGATGATTTGGCCCGCCGGATCGGTGACGTAGACCCGGGCGATGCGTTTCGCATGAGTTTTGGCATGGCCTATGCCATGAACCAATACACTTCGTTCACGCTCGGCTACAAGAACGATTACATCTTTCCTACCCGCACCGAGATCAACGGGCAAACCTTTGAATCGGACCGCCTCATCGTGGGTTCACTGCTGCTCGGCTTCAGCTATGCACTCTCCCCGCGCTCTCAGATCGCCGTTAATCTCGAGGTGGGAGCTACGGCGGACGCCCCTGATGCCGTGCTCAGCTTCCGGATGCCGTTTGCGCTTGGTCTCTTTTGAGGGGTTTTGCAAACAGGGTTCTGAAAACATAAAAAAAGAGCGGTATCCTTTGCCGCTCCTCTGGGATTGCGTTGCCGTCAACTCTCAGAAGTTATTCTGATTCGACAACAACCGGTTATTCAAAAGGGTGTTGCGGAGCGCCGCATTGTACTCGCTGAAATTTTTGACGTTGACTTCTATATTCATTTGGATATCGATACGGCGGTTGTTGGCCTGGTTGATCACGGTATTGCTGATTCGATCACGGGTGAACTGTTGAATGGCCGCCGTGAGCCCCTTGGTGTCGTTGAGCACCACCCCTTGGATCTTGTCTCCCAAACAACTGAGATCGACTTGCGCGCCGGATCCCAAGCGGCCGATACGGGGGCCGGTCACGACGCCCGATTGAACTGTGCTTTCGTTGACCGCCGAGTTTTTCGCCGACGCTGCTTCGGCTCCGATTTGATTCGCCAAGTTGCGAAGTCCGGCGAGTTGCCCCGCAAGATCGATGGATACGATCCCCCCGCCCTGGCCCTGGCTGGCCGCGGCGGCCTGAGTGTTGCCCGCCGTCGCGATGGCGGCCGAATTGGCCGAGCCCGTCTGGCTGCCGTTGACCGCGCCCGTAGCAAGGTCCTTCACCAGACCGGCTGTATCCTGCGCTATCTGGGAGAGCTGTGATCCGCGGGCGTTGCCCATGTTGCCAGCCGCCTGCGCCAAATCCCTATTCGAGCTGACCCAGCCGGCCTGGGTGAGCTGAACGATCGTCTCCAAGCGTATGACATTATCGATCAGGGTGCGCACGTTGGCCCCGAACTCGAGCTCCAGACCGCCGATATTGAATCCGCCGCGCAGTTGCGCCATCTGATCGTGATCAATGACCGGAAACGCCGCAAATGGATTGTTGGCTGATTCTGCCGTTGCACTCCATTCACCGGCCAATGTGGGGTGGGCGATCGGCAGCGTCAGCAGCGCGCCTAGCAGCATTCCTTGCAGAGGGTGGCGTATTCGGTTTCGGTCCACCCTGGAATAAACGATTGGGCTTATCACCTTCGTTATCTCCCGAATTCGTTGCGCCCGGGCAGGTTGAGGTTGAACCAGCCCAGTCCGGTACTGCGATGGGTACCCTGGGCGAGCGGTGCCTCCGGGCGCACGCTCCAGTCCCGGATGGTGTTGAAATATTCGCGCGCGGTGACGATTCTCCCGCGCGCGGCCAGCACCTCGCCGTTCCAGATCTGCTCGAACAGCGCGCGCGGCACGACTGTCGTGCCCACGGCCGGATCACCCACCACGACTTCGGTCGCTTTGACGCCCTTGATGACGATGAAATGCCGGTAGCCCTTAGTATTGACCAGGGCGATGGCCGGCACGCCGATTTTCTTGAGCCCGTCCAGCGTCATGCGGAAGCCGTCGGAGTGCAGGCCTTTGCTGTCGAGAAAGCGTTTCATATCCAGCATAGAAAAGCCTTGGGCACGGATTTTTTGCTGGTTGCCGGCCTGGAACATGGTTCGGAAAACCACGGCTTCCGTCGTGGGCATGGCGTAATGGTAGGTAAGAAGCGTGGCGACCGCGGCCGAGCCGCAGCTGTAGTCGTATTGTTGGTGGATGGTCGTGTCCCATTTGGACTCCTTGAGGCTTTTGGCGGTCATAAAGAAGCCATGGCCGAAACCGGGGATCTGGATGTTGGCGGCCTGTGCGGCGGGCGTTGCCAGTAGGGCGCCCACCAGGCCGGCCACAAGCCGGGCCGCCAGGCCGCTTGCCCGCCTGGACTGCTGCCTTATCCGAGAAATGCGCCTCTTCCTGTCCATACCGGCTTGCGTATCAATTCAGGTTGACGATGTAATTCACGCCGGTGTTGATGGCGTTACCGTTGCCGGTATTGAGGACGTTGACCGCCATTCCACTGAACCCGGTAAAGGCGTTTTCGCCTATCGTGGCGTTGCCCGAATTGATCGTGCCGGCATTGATCGTGCTGCCGATGACGGTGGCTTTGAACTCCTGATTGCCGCTGACGATGGTGAGATCGCCCGCGCGTCCGCGCTGTGTGGCGAGATCCTGCGCGGGGACGACCGCGAAGGCGGCGAAGGGGTCGCTGCCTGGAACGGCCGTGATGGGCTCGGCGGCGAGGCTTTGGCTGCTGGCGGCGACGGCCAATCCGCACGCCAGCGTCAAGGCCCTGCCCCGCTGCCTAGCGAGCTTGTTCTTCATAGCACCCTCCGGTTGTTCTTTTGACCCAGCCTTTGGCTGAATCGGTTAAAGGGGAGAGGCCGGCGGGGATACCCGCCGGCCCGGTCGACATGGCAACGGTGTTTAGTTGCCGATGTTGACGTTGGAGTGCGCAGCCACGGACACTCCGCCGACCGCCGCGTTATACAGGCCGGAGGAGATGTTCATGCTGTTGATGCCGCCGAAGGTGCCGCTACCCGCCGCAACGTTGACGTTACCGGTGGCGATGTAGGCGTTGCCGCCCTGACCGTAACCCGCATTGGCGGTGTTGGTCCCCGCCGTGGCAGTCGCCGTCGCAGTTCCGGGGCCGCCGTTGGCATCGCCGCCGTTGCCGCCGTTGCCGCCGTTGCCCGCCGTGGCGGTGCCGCCGTTACCGTCGGCGTTGCCGGAGGCCGCCGTGCCG
>JAGFJL010000060.1 GCA_024102725.1 Nitrococcus mobilis | reverse complement strand
TTGGGCGCATCGCCCGCCCGCGCAGCCTGCCCGGCGGCTTCCAGCCCGGCCGTGGTGTAGGGGTCGGCTTTGTGCGGCAGCGCCGTGACCTGCTCGGATTGCTTGATGCGGTACTGGAGCACCGTATCGGCGATGTTCTCCTTGACCGCCTTCTTGTATTCGGTGAGCTCCGCGCTCTGGCGGCGGATGAACTCGCGCTGGTGATGCTTGGCCGCGGCGGCCGCCTCGGCGCGTGAGATGCCGGTGATCTCGGGCGCCTGGGCGATGCAGATAAACGCGCCATCGGCGTCGTAGACATAGAGCCGGCCGAGATCGGCCTCGTCGCGCTTGAGCCGGACCACCTCGCCGACATGCTCGGTGAGCTCCGGGGCGATATACCAATGGCGATCGAGGCGCACGCCTTTCTTGCCGACGCTGCGGGTGCCGGCGAGCGGAGCGAGCAGCGCGTCCAGCGCCCGCTCGTCCTCGATCCGCCGCACCGCGCCCGTCCAGGCGGTGGCGCGCTCGAAGGGCGTGCGCCCGTCCATGCCCTCGCCGGAATGGGCATCGTGCGCATAGACGTGCGTGCACCACGCATCGAGCTTCTCCTGCAGCTCGGCGGCGGTCAGACTCACCTCGATCACCGCATCCTTGTCCATCACCCGGCGGGCGAAGCTCTTGCGCGCCTCGATCACCTTGCGCTCGGCCACCGAGTGGCCGATGAAACCCGGCAGCAGGTCCAAAATCCCGTGGCTCATGGTGCGCATGGCCCGCTCGATGGTCGCCTTCTGCTCGGAGGCGAACGGGATGCACAGCTCGTGGCCGATATCGAGCCCGTGCAGGACCTCCTCGAGCTGCTCGGAGATGTAGTCCTGGCCGTTGTCGGTGCGCACCGCCTCGGGCACGCCCCAATCGAGCATGGCCGCGCGCATCAGCGCGCAGACTCCGGCCGCCGTGGAGGTCTTGGCGACCCGGTAGCGCAGCCGCCGGCTGTAGAGATCGACCACGCCGATCACGCTGTGCCGCCCGTCGGCGAGCATCCAGTCGGCGGGCGTGGAGTCGAGCTCCCAGAGCTGGTTCAACCGCACGACCGGCTCGGACTGCGAGCCGTGCGCGGCGAGATAGATGTTCTTCCACTTGTCGGGGTGGGTCAGATAGGTCCAAAGCTGGGCGTTGTCGCGCTTGAACGCCTGGATATAGCGCTGCAGGCCGCGCTCGCTCATCAGATCGAGCTCCGGATAGCGCGCTTGTATGTAGGCCTTCAACTTGCGCCCGGTGATGTGCGGGACCTTGAGCAGGCTGCCGATCACCACGCATTTGAGCTCCGGGCTGCGCTCGACCTTGTTGTCGCCGCGCCGGTGGCCGTAGCCGTCGGTGAGCGCCCAGAGGCCGCCGGCGAGAAAATCGTAGTTCCAGCGCCGCAGGGTCGACTCGCTGAGCGAGCGCTGACCGTGATAGCGCGGCAGCTGCTCGACCACCCGCGCCGGCATCTTGAGCGCTCCGGTGTTGACCCGCTCGCAGAAGGAGTGCCGCGCGGCGCGCTCGTCGCCGCCGTGCTCGCGGTGATGGTTGTAGAAGGCGATCAGCAGCCACTCGCGCGCCTTCGCCCGGCGCCGCTTGGGATGGTTGCTCGGCAGCCGTATGAACCGGCGCAGCCCGTCCTCCTTCACCCGCCGGCGCTCGGCTTCCTCCCGCTCGGCCTCATCGCCGAGCTCGTCGGCGGCCTGGCGCAGCTCCGCCAGCCGCCGCGCCTCGTCCTCCGCCTCTTCCCGCGCGGTCATGTCGTTGACCGCCTCGACCGCGCGGCGGTCGCGGATGGCTTGCTGCGCCTTGGCCGGCAGGGTGTCGAAATGGTATTCGTAGCCGCCACCACGGGCCTGACGGCCGCGTCGTTGCCAGTCCTCTCGTTTGGCTTTCTTGGTGACGCCACGGATGGTCCCAGGCAACCCCGCCAACCCGACCAGCTCGGCCGCGCTGAACCATTCCTTACGCATCCGCATCCTCCTTGCCGCTCGGCAGCAATGCCTCGGCGAGGTAAGCGAGCTCGCGGGCGATCAGCTCGTGGTGTTCGGCGAGATCACGCAGCTCCATGGCAACCAGGCGCAGATCGGAACGCGCGACCATGTGCCGGTTGGTCCGAGTCGGCCGTCCGGTGTGGCCCTGCGGCTTCACCCGCTCTCCGGCCAGTGCCAAGCGGACGTGAGGCGGTAATTCCTTGACCGGATAGAGCCGCCGCCAACCGCCGCGCACCGCCTCCTCCTTGAACGGCCAGCCCTCGCGCTTGGCGCGGCGTGAGACGGCAGACTGAGTAACGCCAAGCAGGCTGGAGAGCTGCCGGATATTGACCACCGCGCCAGGATGAGAACTAGTACTCATGCCGCACCCCAGGAAATGGGCGGGGGCCGCCCGCCTCGGTAAAGTGACCAGCGCCAACCAATCCACAAACGAAGAGGGATCCCCCATGGAAACGGAGAACGCCTTGCTTACGAAGATCCTGGTCGCCCAAGTGATCTCGCTGGAAAAGCAGATCGCAGCCGAAAAGAAGGCCAGGGGCACCACTAGGGTGGGTGGCGATTTCATCCGGGAAGCGATCGAGCTCATTCACCAGAGCCAGCCTCGAGTGCTCGAAATGCTGCAGCGAACGTTGCGCCGGTAGCATCTACGGTGGTGGACTGCGCGAGGATCTGCTCGGCCTCGCGCAGCACCCACTGCGCCTGCGCTACGTTGAGCCCATGGAGGTGCTGAATAATCTTGAGAGCGATCATCTGGCCTTCGTGATCAGATATTTCCTTACTCATGGCACCCTCCTACCCGTGACTCACCGCGGCCAACCCCGTGGCCGACACCAGCCCCATCAACCCATAGGTAACCGCAAACCCGATGACCGCCAACCCGATAAAAAAGCTCGTCCAACTCATTCCATCTCCCCCATCAGCTTCTTCAACTTCGTGATTTGCTCGGTGATCTGAGCCCGCTGCTGCTCGAACTTGCCGAGCTCCGCATTGAGCACCTCCCGCCCCAGCAGCATCCGCCCGCCGCGCATCTGCACCAGCCAGTTGCTCAATTGGCACGAGTTGCACACGCTCTCCAGCGGCGCCACCAACCACAGCGGGATGTTGAAATCGATCCGGCTCTCCGAGGCGTAGGCATCGAGCATGTATTTGCTGACCTCTTTGCCGGCGAGCCGGCTGACCTGCGCGGCGATCTCGTAACGGTCGCAATCCGCCGCGCGCAGCACCTGGCCGACCAGCGCGGATACCGGCGCGCGGTAGTCCATGCTCGATGGGATCGGCTCCTGCGCGTGCGGGATTTCGAATAGATCGAAGGTCTGCTCATCGCGCTTGACGCGCTTTACGGGAGTCATGCCTAAGCAACCTCATTCGCGTGCGTATTGCGCGCTTTCGTGCGCGCGGTATGCTGTTTCTGTGTTGACTTGGTAGTAGATTTGCGGCGTGTACCGCGTTGACGCAGCGGCAGCCCGTCGGCGTCGTAGCGCTCCGGCCAGAGCTGCGCCGGCGTGAGATCGAGCGCCGCCGCTATGAGCGATTCCATGCGCGGATACGGGCGCTCGAACGCCATGTAGAGCGTCTGCCGGCGCACCCCGGATTGGCGGGCGACATCGGCGAGCGAGCTCCCCCGCAAGGTGAGCTGATAGATGACCCATCCGCGCCGTTTGCGCGGGTCCTTCAGGAGCTGTTTGGTTGCGGTGTTTAACTTGATCATGCTTAAGGACAGTACGCCTATTTGCGGAGCATGTCAAGCATATTTGCGGTTCTACCTTAGTTCCAGGTTCAGAAACGTCCGCAAAAATGCCAACTTTTAACTAAGGTATTGATATGAAAGATAAACATAGGAAGCTGGAACAGCCTTGCCAGGCTAGTCCCCCAGTTCCTATAAACCTGGACGAAGTTGGAACCCGCATATTAGCTGCGGCAGAGAAGGTGGGAACCCGCAAATTTGCTGCACAAATTGCCGGGGTTTCGGTTGATCAGTTGGCTCGGTACTTGACTGGCGATACGCCTCCTCGCCTAGAGCCGATAGCACGGCTGGCTGTAGCTGCGAACGTCAGCATGGATTGGATATGCTTTGGGAAGGAGCATGCGCCAGATCAGGTAGGTGAAAGGATAGACCCCGACCTAGACCTCCTCGAGGGCCTGGTGGCCACCGTGCGCCAGGCGCTGATGGATACACGCACGCAGCTCCCGCCGCATGCGGAAGCCAAGGTCATACGCCTGGCCTACCAACTCGGCCTCGAACGCCAAGGCCAGCTCGACAAGAAGACGCTCGCCGAGATCATTCGCCTCGTCGCGTGAACCCATTCTCATACATTGACTTATAAGATGCTTATGTTGTAGTTCTTTAACCGCTCCCTGGGGCACGGGCAGCGGCAAATAACTACATATATATAATGTGTGAGGGGATTACATGGCTGGGAAGCGCGATTACCTGAAGGAGATAGGAGATACCGTCCGCGACAACATCGAGCCGTCCGACACCGGCCGATCCGGCAACAGCACCACCATCGTCATAGAGGGAGACAACCACGGCACGATCATCATAGGCCCACCGAACGGCCAGCCAAGGCAAGAGGATCGAGAGCATAGGCGCAGATCTTTAAAGGGCGCATATCTAACGCATAAAACCGTGTATCAAATTATCTGTCCACCACCCCTGATTTTCCAAAATCTATCTGTCGCCCACTACACTGAGCTATGTTCTCCTGGGGCATCTCCGGTTTCGGGATCAAATTCCAATTCACTTAAATCAAGGAGATCATTGAGTAACTGGTATTCACGCTCCCGCAGTGCCCCGAGCTCGAGCAATAGTTGTTGCCGGCGAGACAACCCATTAGGTGCCACAGCCTGCCGTGCATCAATCTCGTACCCAGTCGCTTGGCTTAGCCCGTCTGATGCGCGCAACGCCTGCGCGTACCGATGCACGGACGATTTCGATGATTCGTACCCAAGCTCTTCGAGCCACTTGGCGAGTTCAATAGAACCGCCATACCCACGTGCCCTCAATGCCCGGTTGAGCTCCTCGCGGTGCCCCATACTCAATTTCCCAACGAAGGTTTGGCGCGGCATATCAAGGTTCCTCACGGTAGTGATATCCCATCATATCCCGCGAGTCATCCCCTATCAAGTCCCGATATCTACCGTTAAATCGCCCAAAATCCCGGAACCCCTTTTTCTCAATCCTCTTGTCGCTGCACATAAGCATTTCGCCCGGTTGACAGCAGATTCGCTCATACTGATCCACCTGTTACCCATGGTACCGCGCGCCCCAGGCCGGATAACCGACAAGCCGGCGACGTTGCAGTTGGGCTAAGTGGTCCTCCACGGTCGCCACGGTGGGGTCGGTCTCCAGGGCTAGCGTGCGCAAACACCCCGTCGGCCCGGCTGCCCGAGCTGCGCAGCCGAAACCCCCAACTCTCCAGGCCCGTTTCAGCATCCCAAGCCCTTTCCGCAGGTGCCACCCTGGCCGCACCGGTGGACCGTGCACCCCGCAACAACCGTTCGGTGCGCCATCCCTAACGCCCGCCCGAATCCGGGTATCCATGTACTTACCGGTCGCCGCCAGGGCTTCATCGACCGTCAGGCGCGGCCCAACCCGACCAAGAGGACCGACCCATGCGTATGGGACTCGACATCGGCTACTCCAGCGTGAAGCTCTCCTTCGCCAAGCCGGGCGGGCAGCCGCACGAGCTGATCCTGCCGGTAGGCGCCGCACCCATCGAGCGCTCCGGCACCGATTATCTTGGCGGCGACGGTGGCATCCGCGTCATGGTCGATGGCGAGCCCTACCTCGCCGGCATCCCGCCGCACATGGTCGCCGACTGGTCGCGCTCGCTGGATCGCGCCTACACCGAGAGCCGGCAGTACCGCGCGCTCTACCACGCCGCGCTGGCGTGCACGGGCGCGAGCCGCATCGAGTGCGTGGCCACGGGGCTGCCCGTCAGCCAGTATTTCAACAAGGCGCTGCGCGAGCAGATCGCCCGGCGGCTCAAGGGCCACCACCGGATTGGTCCCGATCGGGTCGTGGAGGTGTGCGACGCCCGCGTCTACCCGCAGCCAGCGGGCATGTACATCTCCTATCTCTCCCGTACCCCGGGCGCGACCGAGGCCATGAGTGAGAGAACGGCGCTCGTGATCGATCCCGGCTTTTTCAGCGTGGACAGCGTGGTAATCCGCCATAACCGCCCTTACCCGCAGGCCGCGGCGACCTCGACCGAGGCGATGTCGCGGGTGCTGGAGATGGCAGATGAGGCGATCACCCGCACGTTCGACGACGTGACCGCAATGCCGGGGCTCTACAAGGCGAGCCTGGAGGAGCGACTGCGCGAGGGGCACACGAGCATTTTCTGCGGCGGGCGTGAGGTGGATGCATTGCCGTATCTGGAGCGCGCGAGCAAGATGGCCTGCGATCGGGCGCTGCCTGAGATCGCCTCCAGCCTGCGCGGGCTCGCGTTCAACATCGACGTGGTGCTCGTTGCCGGCGGCGGCGCGGGACTGTACGCGCCTGCGATCCGCCGGGCGTTCCGCCGCCAGCGCGTGGCGGTCATGGAGAACGCGTCCATGGCCAACGCCGATGGGTTCCTTGTGCTGGCGGGGTTTGGGCATGAGTAAGGAGCGGCTGCGAATCATCATCACGGTCAAGCCCGGCACGAGCCGCGAGCTCTACGAGGAACTCGAGGCGCTGCCGGTGGCCGATCGCAGCGAGCGGGTTCGTATGCTGGCCACGCTCGGAGCGTTGGCGACGCGGGGCGGGCTCGTGTCCACCGGCGCATCGTTGCAGACAGAGCGCCAGCCGGGTGCTGCGGAGGCGCGGGAGACGGTGCGAAACGGGGTCGCGCCGAGCGTGCTGTCGGGCTTCGACGATGAGGGATGGGACCCGGATGAAGGATGAGGATAAAAGCCGTACCGCAGGCCAGCAGGATCCTTGAACATACAAATTTTTGTGTAGTTCCATCCATGCACGAGCGGAACAAACCGGCCGTGTTCCGAGATGGCGCGCTCAGTGATCCCCTCGTTCCCCGAGGCAGCTCGACAGGAAGCCGGATAACAGATCGACAATGAGGAAGCTGGGACGATGACCAATGAACGCTTTGGCAGCGTGTGGGATGTAATCGAAGACACGCCCGCCGAGGCGGAGAACATGTGGCTTCGCTCGACGCTGGTGATGGCGCTCGCTGAGCACATCAAGCGCCAGGGTTGGACTCAGGCAGAGGCTACCCGACGGCTCGGTCACACCCAGCCGCGCGTATTGGACCTGATGCGGGGCAAGATCAATCTGTTCGGCCTCGATAGCCTCGTCAACATGCCCACCGGCGCAGGGTTGCACATCGAAATGCGCCTCTCCGAGGCGGCCTGACCGGATCAGTGCCAGCCAAGGCGCTATGCGCAATACCTGGCGCACAAAGACAAACGGCCCCGAAGCAGGGGCCGTTGGTTTTCTGATGCATATCTCTCAGAGCTTGATAAGGACGCCCAGGATTGCTGTGGAAAGTCCTATCGCACTAATGCCGGCAAGCAGCAGGTTGGACTGCACGCGCACCAGTGCTTCCTTGGTCGCCATCGTCGTTTCAATGGCTGTTACGCGCGCCAAGAGCGCAGTCACCTCGTCCTTGGTGGCCATCCGGGCCTCCAGGACAGCGAGATCCTCTTTGGTCGCCATCCGGGCTTCCAGTCGTTCCAGATCAGCCTTGGTTGCCAACGCGTCCATGCCGCTCTGCCATTCCAGACCGATCGCACGCGCCATACCCTCGGCCTGCCCATCGGGGACGCCGCTCTCCTTGAAGCCTTTGGCCAGCCGCAGCGTGTCGAACATCACGTCGCTCATACAAGCGTCTCCTTGTGAAGTGTACCACACCGACGGAGGCGCACACCCGCCAGGGCATGGCCCCAGTGGGGTTTCTGTGCAGCCGGGCGTTCGCCAGAACGTCCCGACCCCCTCATTAGTCGCGAATAAACGGCAACTCCTTTTGCACTGTCTAACCCGGTCGCTCACTGGACAGTCGAATCCAGTTCTCGCCACCGTCGTCGCTGTCGCTGTCGCTGTCGCCGTCGCCGTCGCCGTCGCGCATCATGGCGACGTAGTCAGCCCAACGCTCCTGCAACACGGCGACTTCCGCCTCGCTCTCGACGGGCTCCTCCAGCGAGACCGTGATCGCCCATCTCCGTTCGGTCGCCATCCACCCGGGATTCCTGCGGTAGACGGTTGGCTCTTCATACTCGGCGTAGCTGTTGTCGCGAGCGAAAATGGCCTCGGTCGTGCCGAGCTCTTCTTCGATAACGACCGGCTCCCGCTTCAATGGCTCTTCGTCCGCATTGGCAGCCAGATCCACGACGGGCTCGGGCTCTGGTTTCGGTACATTACCCGCGTCGGCCGCAGAGCCACCCCGAAAAGGGATCACGACACAGGGGTCGTTATTGACCTGTGCGATCGTGGCGTCGGCGGCCGCACGAGGCTCTTTGACCTCGGCCCGTCTGGTTTGCGCACCCGCCGCCGAGTTCTCTTGCAGGGCCTCGGCGACTTTCTTATCGACCGCTCTCTGCTGCGCCTCTACGCGGTGGCGTCGGATGCTGTTCGTGGCCTGGTTGACTATTCCAACGATGAAGACCAGCAGGAAAATGCTTAATGGATTCACAGGCATGGCAGTCTCCGATTGGATTACATGAGGAAATCCACAAGGGGACACCACACCCGTGACACACGGGGAGCGATGTCCCCGTGAGGGCATTCGAGGGTCCGCATCCACGCCGGGCGGCGCGTAAACGGATTCGGTGGAGGGCGACGAATGTCGCCTCGGAAATTCACCCGCTCGGGCAATGCCGAGGGGCTGCCGCCGGCCCGGGGCCGTCACGACAGCGAACCCTAGAGTTAATGCGCCGGGCCAAGCGCGCGGGTCGGAATAACCCTATCAAGCACGGGCTATCTTAGCAGCGTCACCGTGCCACGAAGGCTGAAACCCCCCACGCCGATGGCCGCATACTGCACTGGCGGCCTTGCACAATCGCTCAGCGGTGTTACAAGGGGTAAAAGGATGATCGCGATTGGCAGGAGCCGTGACAATGCCCGATGTTGTCGTCTTGGTGACTCTGTTTGTCGTCGGCACGCTTATCGCGTACAAGGTGATCCACAGCCCTTATCGGCCGTCGGTGGGTTTGTACATCGTCCTCTTCTTCGTTTTCGCGCTGCCGCTGTTCTTCGTTTTCACTTTCATTCCGTTAATGATTGTCCGTAGAAAAACCAAGAATAAGCCGGTGGCGCCTCCCGCGCGTTACGAGCTTCAGCGACATTCGTCCATTCGAGACGATGATGATGAGCTAAATTGCTTGCGCAATGAGCCCGACTACGTAAACGACCCGGCGTTCCGCAGCTTTGCTGATAATATCTTTTCCGACCGAGATCATTAGCATTTGCCGCAGAAGCCGGGAAGCGTTCCAATTCTTCTTGGCCTCTTTAGTACATCGAGCAAGGTCTTTCTCAGAAGGTTATGGATCGGACTTCACGACCGTTGGCCTACCGATCTCGACATGTGGATCTTCAGCGTCGCCAGACTCCTGAGCCAGGTTGACCGCCACCACGGGTGCGAGCCAGTCCGTGCCCCGATCACCGGCGATGCCGGCTTCGACGATGCGGTTGAACTTGGCATCGGCGATACGGTGCGCGAGCTCCTCGTTGCCGCCGGCGCGCGCCAGCTCCTGTTGGATGAGGGAGTCGTACCACTTCTCGTGAAGCGCGTCGCGATAGCCCGAGTCGAGATCGTACCCGAACGACTCCGCCACGGTGTCGGCGATGTTCGCCACAACCCCGCCCGTAACCTTCTGAATGGAGCCCATGGCTGACGAAATGGAGGCATCGGCGTATAGGCCGGCACCGATCTCGCTGAGGCCCGCCTCCAACCCTTTCTCGTAGCGAGACACCTTTATATCGCTGGCATTCTCAAGCGTGCGCTCCACGACGCTTTGCTGGGAGACCTCACCGGTGCCAATTCTCTTGTTCAAGTCTTCGAGGGCACTCTTGGCTGCCTGGCTTTGTTCGCCAGCCGATGAGGTCACTGACTGCCAGCGATCGACGCCCAGAGCTCCCAGCCCGGTCATCAGACCATAGACATTCGCGGCCATCGGCAGACCCTCTGCCTGCTCCAGGTGCCTCAGCATCTCGGGCAGGGCCTTGTCGCCAACGGCACCGGTCGTGGCGGTATCGTCCCGCATCCGGACCAACGCCTCCTCCTTGTGTCGCAGAGCGTAGGCGCCGGGGCTGGAAATTTCCTTATCGGCTTCAGTGGCTGCCTGCTCGGCGCGCGCATCGGCGGCCCGCGCGTTCGCCCGGGCCTCGGCCGCGACTTCGCGCGCACGCGGCAACATCGACTCGGCCCTAGCGTCGACACCGCCGGCAATACCGCGGCTGGCATCGGCGTCTACGGGCTCCGGCGCGGTGCCGTCGGTGACGTAGCCCGTTGCATAGAGCATGTCGAGCATCTTGGCCTGCGCGCTTGGATCGTCCAGGTTCGCGGCGAGCACCTGCATAGCCGCTGCGGCAGTGTAGCGCTCCCGGTTCGCTGCGAAACCGCCGAGCTCTCGGGTGGCTGCGAGCTGCCCCATTTGATTCTCGACGGCCTCGTCCAGCGCCGGATGGGCCTCAAGGTATTGGTGCAGATGGCCCATAATATCCGGCTTGGACGCCAGACGCGTCGCCATCGCAGCCAGGCCGATACTCTGATTCATTCCCACGCTATCGTTCAGTTGCTCCGCCTCAGTGAATGAGCGTTGGGCCTGACGCAGACTCTGGAGACTCGCACTGTACGCCTGCTGGTCCTGCCCTCTTGCCATCTGCTCGAAGGACTGCTGCGTGCTGTCGGCCGTCGCGACGGTGATCGCCTGCTCGAAGGACTTCTGGACCCGTTCGCTGCTTGCTTCCTTGTAAAGCTCGTCAAGCTTCTGATTAAGCCCGTGAGCCTGTTCGCCCGCCTCGGTTACCCCCGTCTCGACTTTTGCCCCTAAATCTGCCCTGGCCATCTGCCACGCCGGCGCTTTCAACCCACCCGCTGCCGCAGCCGTCAGCGCGCCCCGCAATTGTTCCGTCGATTCCTGGCTGAAGTTGTATGCATCCGAAAGGCTCTCGGCACGCTCGATGGTGCGCCCAAACGCCGTGCCGTGGCTCACCTGAACATTCCGGCCGAGACTTTGCAGCTCGCTCGCCGTGACGGTGCTGCCCAGCGAGCTTGCAATGCCACTGCTGACGGTGTCGGCATAGCTCTGCTGCGCCGCGGTGAGCTCTTGCCGGCTGGAGGTGACCATGCTGTTCGCCATGGTCCCCAACGTCGTGGCCCCGAGCACTTCCGTCGCACCGGTCCGCGTCAGCCCGGTAGTCATGTTGTGCTGGTACTGCGAGCCCATCGATAGCACGCCGGGGTTGCGGTACAGCGACGGCGCGGCCTGGGTCTCGTCCACCATGTCCTGCGGGTTGAGCCGCCCGGCCAGGTTGACCATCGCGTAAGCCCCGCCGTAGAGCACGGTCAGTGCGAGCGCCGGGGCGGCGGCGATGAGATTGCCGCCGACGGCAATCCAGTCCGCGGCCTCTCCCTGCATCACCTGCATGCCGAGAATCGACAGCGGGTTCAGCGGATCGCCGCTGCTCTGGATGAGCGCGTTCACTGAGTCCATCTGCCGCGAGAACGCCAGCTCGGTGAACATATTGGTCACCGACATGATCGGTATCCAGAGCTGCACCCAGAGCAGGATCAGGACGTAGCGCCCGATCAGCTTCATCCCGGCCAGGCCGAAACCGATGATGAACACCATGAACGGCACGATGCTGTAGACGAAACCCTCGACGAAGGTCATCAGCGGACGGGCGAAGCGCGCGAACATCGAGGCCTCGGCAGCGTATTGCACCCTCGCCTGCTCGGCTGCCTGCGTGGTGATCACCGTCGAGCGATAGGTTCCCGTGGAGTAATTGCCGCTCGCCACTCGGCGGATTACATTCGAGACGAGGGCGTTTTTCATGTACTGATTGGCCGACAACCCCATCCCGACCATGCTGTCGAGCGCGCCCTGGATCAGCGAGCGCGCGTTGGCGACGTCGTAGCGGTGCGAGAGGTATTTGTTCCACGCATCCAGACGCGCGCCCCATTGGTCGGCGATCGCCGTGTAGGCGCTGCTGCACGTGCGAGTGGAGCCATCCGGCGGGTCACCAGGCAGGAAGGTCTTGGTGGTGTAGGTCACGCTCGGGAACTCGACGGCGGACCACACGTTGGGCGCGCTCACCATGTTCGCCGGATCCTTCATGTCGAGCAGGATCCCTGTTTCGGTGCACTCGTTGATATAGTTCGCGAGCGTTTGGAGGAGGTTGTCGTTGGGCGCGATGGAGTTCGCCGTACCAAGCCCCGCGCCGCGCACCGAGAGCAGCATCTCGAGCGGCGTGCCGTAGCCCGTATCGAGCATCCCCGGCAGCGAGTAGGCGGTCTCGAACTGCTTGGTGACGAAATAGCCGATGTGGCTCAGCGTCATGCCGGCGGCGGCCACGCCCAACGGCACGTTGTCCACGGGGCGCCCGGTCCACGAATACGTGTCGTAGACGACGACATCGACCCGCGGCGTGAACAGCACCATGTAGAACACCAAAGCGACCATCGAGCCGCCGAGCGAGAGCTTCCTGCCCCCCTCGAGGATGGAGTGGATTACGGCCAAGACCACCCCGAGCAGTAGCCCTATAGCAGCCAAGACGGCCAGATTGCCGCTGCCCATGATCGTCGCCAGGGCATTGAGGATCTCGGCGAGGAACGCGCCGTCGCCAGAGGAATAGATGGTGTAAGTCACGGCAGTGGGTTCCCGTATCGCTATGGGCGCAGAGGGGCAGCGTCAACGCACCATCAAACCAGCGTCGGTGACGAGCTCATCTATCCCCAGACGCCGCTTGTGCGCGGCAACCATCAAGTCGTCGTAGGCGCCGATGAGTCCCGTCAGCGTTGCCAGCTCGCCCTGGATATTGGCCGCCTGCGCGCGCACCGCCTCGCTCACGTCGGCGAGCTGCTGGCGCATCTGCACGGCCGCCGGCGAGGTCGAGGTCGCCATCGCCAGCCGCGCGGTCTTGACCATGTTCAGCACGAGATCCGCGGCCATGATCTGGGCGATCGCGGGCGCGGCCTGATTGGCGTAAAGCCCCGCCATTCCCGGTGTCATGCGTGACAGGTTGCGGATGATCCCACCGATCGCCGCCGGCGCCGAGGCCATGAAGGCCTCCTCGTCGGGGGTGAGCGATGTGTTGGTCGAGAACTTCGAGACGAGGCTCGCGACCATCTGCTCGACCTTTTCGCCGAAGCCCTCGATGCTCACGGTGTGGGTGGCCGGATCGGTCACCGGGCCACCGGCATCAGCCGGGTTGTAGCAGGCATCGCTCACGCACTCGTAGACCGACACCCCGCTCCCGCCGGACGACATACCGGTCATGAAGTCCTTGATGGCGAGTATGGGCGGCAGCGGCGTGATCGCCGGCGGCGCGTTCTCGTCCGTCGGCGGGCGTACGATCACCGAGCCGGTCACCGACATGACCGCCTCCATCAGATTGGCATCGCCGCCGTCCCACCAGTTGGCGGCCCCGGATTCTTTGAGCGCCGACCAGACCACGTTGCCGAGAATCTGCTTGTCCTCGAGCAGCCTGCGCCCGGACGAGGTGGCGGCCACGGCGCCGAGTGACGTGCCCCCGTCACCGACCGAAGGGAACATTGCGGAAATCGTGTCGGTGGCCGCGCCGGTCCTCTCGGCGATTGGGTTCACCGCCCCGGCGACCGCGGTCTGCAACACCCGCGGCGTGGCCGCCGCGGCGGTGGCCACCAGCGTCTTGGCGGCCTGGCAGGAGCTCACCGACAGACGGTTGAGCTTCTGGATCAGGCCCTGTAGGTTGCTCATCACCGCATCGCAGCTCGGGCACATCGCCTGCAAGGCCATCTTGAAGGCGTAGCCGCTGGCGTTCGCCGCGATCGTGCGCAGCAACTGGATGAACTGATCCGCCGAGACAAAGGAGAACGAGCCACCGAATAGATCGATACCGTTACAGCCGGAGGCCAGGCTCGGGGGCAGCACGCTGAGGAGCTCAACGTCCATCACCCGCGAGCGCATGGAGTACCGTCCGCCGGCGAGCAGGCCGCGGCGCTGGCCCATAACCGCCGTCGGGTTGGTCACGTTCGACATCGAGTCGAACATCTGGTCCACCTGATCCTGGAGCGAAGCGCTCGCGCTGGTGGCGACCATGGCGCAAGCGATACTTACGCTCAGCGCAGCGGATGTGCGGATTGCTTCGAGCTTGTCCACGGCAAACGCCTCCCAGAAGCCTGCATTCGCTTGAGGATCGAGTCTTCGGCCACCGCCGCTGCTCGCGGGGTGTTCGCGCTGGAGTCCGGGGTGGCTCCGCCGAGCAATTCCCGCTCTACCCAACCGGCCACTTCACCGGCCCGCACGATCCGCCGCTTGAGCGCCTGAGCCGACATCAAGCCAGCCGACAGCAGCACAGCCTGGCGGGTCGCCGGATGCACTAGGTAGAGCGTCGGTGTGACCCGCACGCCAAGCTGCGCGGCCTGGCCCCGGTCGTATGTGTACCCATCGAAGGCACGCCCGGGCGGCGGCCCGCCGTCGAGCGAGATGGGCGTGACGGGTATGTCATAGCGCGAGGCGAGCGCGTGAAGGATTGGTTCCTGGCGCACGCAGTACGGGCAGGTGGAGCGGTAGAAATACCAGATCCCCACCCCGGAGAGCGCGCACAACCGGGCGTCGATGCCCGGCTGCGCGCTCTCCGCACCGGGCCCCCAAAGCACCGCGAGCAGTGCCGTTGCCGCGCAGCGCCTACTCATCGCCGTCCTCGGGCAGCCGGGTGGCCGGCTTGATCCGCAGATGCCGCAGGATCTCCGCCGGGCTTATCGGCAGCGCCGAAGTGTCCGCCGCGGGAGTTGTCTCGCCGGGGTTATCCCGGGGAGCCAGGAGATCGTCCGCTCGCATCGGCCGTGTGCGGTTATACGCGTTGTCGGAGAGCCAACCCGCCGTGTGCGCGGCTAGCACGATACGCGCCACAAGCTGATCGCGCGTGAGAAGTCCGTGGGCAAGGGGGATGACCTCGCGTGTGGCCGGATTGACCAGCACCAATGCCAGCGGCGTAGTGATGCGCAGACGCCTCGCCTGTCCGCGATCGACCTTGGCCTCGTCGAAGCCCGTCGGCGGTGGCGAGCCGTCGAGCGCGATGGCCGTAACCGGGATGCCGTGGATCTCGGTGAAGCCCTGCAGAATGCCGGCTTGCGCGGCGCAGTAAGCGCAGCGCTCGGCGCCGGAGTAGAAAAACCACACGCCGAGCCTGTCGGCGAGCTTAGTCATTATCCGGTCTCGCGCTTGCTCGGCACGGCGGTTGGCAAGTCGGGCGCCGAGCGAGCTGATCGGCCGTCGGGTGCTCGCGTCGAGCACCGGGGTGGTCTTTACTACGGACTGCACGGCATCGGCGAAACGCTGGCTTTTGTCCATCACCAGGCGCTGCAGAAACATGTAGGCAAGCACGTTCTCGCGAGTGGGCCTGTCTATCGCGCGATTGCGGTACTTAGGCAGGTGCTCGCGCAGCCAGGCGGCGGAGAACACCGCCGACCCGGGCGGAGCGGTCGTCGTCTTGGCGGGTGCCGCTCGCTCCTTCGCCGTCATCGGCGGCTTGGGCTCCGGTTGTGGCTCCGGTGGCGGCTCGGGTAGCAGGCTGTACCAGAACCACCCTTGTGGGGGCGGGTTATCGAAAAACGGCCCGGCGAGCGCCGCCGGCGGCTCGGCAACGAGCAGACCCGCCGCCAGCACAGCGGCGGTCAATTTCCTGTTGCAGATTTCCGCGCGCATCACCCCATGCTAGAGGTGGCGGGGCGGTCTTTTTTGGCTGAAACCCCGCCGCACCTGCGGGGGTTTCACGTGCTCGCCAGAGCGCAGTGCGGGCATTTCATGAGTTTCGAGCGCGCGTCCCACTGCGTGCAAAAGAGCCGCCGGCTGCGGCACCGGGGACACTCCGCCAGCCGAACCAGCTTGGCATGATAGTCACGGGCGAGGAGCCAGATGACGTTAATGTCCACAAAATCAGCCAGTTCCTCCGACCACTCGGCACTGCCGAGAAGCGTATCCCAGGCAACGCACAGTGCCGTGACATCGACGCACCCAGCACGCTCGCTGCTCGCCCGGATGTACTCCACCAGCATCGCCGAGGCGATCGCGGAATGGAGATGGGTACGGATAACGCTCGCGCTGCCGTTGGGCAGCCGACCGGATGGCGTCGAGCTCAGGGGGTGTATCTCGCGCCACAGCCGGGATAGCTCGCATCGATAGACGCCCGGTAGGATGTTGCGAACTGCCGCGATTCGCAGCCCACGGCTGATCAGCTCGGCGGCATGGACGCGATCACGAATGCCGGTCAGGGTATCGCTCTGCTCGTATGACATCGTTCCCTCCGTTAATAGCCGGGATCACTCGCTCCGTGAAGAACCCCCACTCTGCCGGCGGCGCTGGCCGGCCGCTTTTGGAACCCCTGCCGAAGCCACCTCGCCCCGTTCATTAGGGGGCGACGTGTCTTGCCCGGGTCGCGCTTCGGTGAATGCCGAGATGGTGCGGCGGCGTTGGCCGCCGGGGCCACGGGCCGTTCGCCCGCCACCGTGCATGACTTCCCCGGTGTGCCCCGGTAGGAGCCAGGCAAGCCCCAGCTCATGGAGACCATTTCACGGTGCGACAAAGCAGCAAGCCGGACGTAGTTGCCATGGATCACCTCCGCGTAGATGCCGCGGCACTGTAGCTGCGAAGACGCACGCGGAAGTGCGGCGACCCAGGCGCGAGATGCAACGGCGAGAATGGTGTGGCGGCGGCTCGACCCGCTTTAATTCATGCACAATGCGCTCAGCCTCTTGGCCAGGCGTTGTCGCCCGTGGCCCCGCCGGACGCTCGCCCGAGCGGCTTCTATGCGTTCGGTCCACCAGCAGGACGGCTGGTGCGTCGGGAGTGTCGCGTAATCTGCGGCCAGAGCGCGTGCCAGTGCGATGCGCTCCGAGTTCGTCATGGACGCCAGCGCGGCTGCCGTGTGCTTGTCTAGCTCCAGCTCGGGCGTCTGCCGCCGCGGCGAGGCCCGCCGCATGGCAAGTGCGATCACGGAGAGCTCGACGTACAGCGAAATCATGGTCATGGTACACAGAGCATCATCCGGGCTACCGGGCGCTCCCAGCTCCGGATCACAGGACGACGGCGCCGCATCGCGCACGCGGTCGATCATGTGGCGCCACCACCGCGCCGGGCGCGACACCCCGTCCCGCGTTATACCCCGCAGTACCGTGGCGAGGCGGCCACGCTCGGCCGCGTTCAATTCACCCAGCGCTTGCGCCTCTTTTTCAGGAATCACTCCCCGGGGAATTCGCTCCAGTCCGCTTGCGTGGCGCGTAGACTCCAGCAGGGCCAGGGCCGTGGCTGTTGCCGCGATGTCCAGGATCATCAAGATGATTGCGTCGGAACCGACTTCTTTGGTTTCTTGGGCTTGCATTCTGCCCCCTCGGATTAGAATCACAACGCAATGGAAGGCACATTACAAAGGATCTCCGAACCAGCAAGAACCTCGTTGATTATTCAATTACCAAGCCGTCTTATCGGCATTCGCCAACGTTGAAAGTGTTTTTCATCTACTACTTTATGCATCGACGGTCCTTGAGCAACACTTAAACCCCCTTGAGTTCATGCGACGTTATGTGCCTCAAAAAGAAAACCCCCATCAACTGACGGCTGATGGGGGTGACTACGGCGATGTGTCACGCCGGCTCATTGTCCGGCACTGGCGCCTGTGCACCTTGCACGAGCGGCGCACCATGCTGGCGGACCAAGGCGTCGAGCGCTTGCAGCGCCGGCGCTCGGTAGGGCCCCGTCACGCTCACCCCCTCACCGAATGAACACGCATGAATGCGCGCGGTGAGCGCCAAGTGCTGGTGAGCACCGGGGGCTCTACGGTAGCGGCTTCTCAATAGCCGAAGGTAGTCTTCATCGCTTCCGTTCCAATTTTCGGGAGGCGCCAGCGGACCTCTCGCCCCGGGCGCGGTGTCGTGGCGCGTCAGATCGATCACGCCGTTGCACTCGTAAGCTTCCTCGATCATGACACTGCGCTGCGGAAGTCCGAATCAGGGTCCCGCAGCCACTCGGGAAAGCCCGCTCGGCCAAGCCGGTTCCAGACATCCAGCCAGTCGGCAGAACCGGAACCCGGCTTGACGGCGAGCGGCGGCGCGACCGCGCCCGCGCGACGCCCCTCGGACCACATCCGCTCGCAGAGCGCCTGACCCGCCAGCCGGCCGGCACCGTTGGCATCCTTGTCCATCCAGGCAATGACACGGGAGACCTGCTTGGGCAGCTGAACCCGGCGCATGAGGGTGGTGAAAATGGCCGACCAGACCGGCATGCCGGTGGCCTCGATGATCGCGAGCGCGGTCTCCGGTCCCTCGGCGATGCCGAGCGTCCGGCTTGCCGGTGTCAGCCGGATGGCGCCCCCGGTCAAAGTCCGAAAGCCGCTCGGGTATGCCATCAGCTTCTTCGGCTCGACCACGGGCGCCTTTCTGCCCTCGTGATCGAGGTAGATGCGATGCAGTGTCACCGAGCAATTGCGCTCATCGGATACGCGGAACACGAGCGCCGGAAACTGCCCGACCACCTTGCGGTCCTCGCTGTACTCGAGAGCCGGATGCAATCGCAGCACCCGCGGCTTGTGGTAGACGCGCAGACCACGCCGGGCGAAGTACAGCCGAGCCGGCTCGGCCCGTCGGTCATCGAGCGGCAACGCGCTTCGCCAAACACGGCGGATACGGTTGGCGAGCGCCCGGTCCTCTTTCAGTCGGGCCTGACGCTCCCGCTCCAACTCGGCGCCGCTCTTACGAGGCGGGGAAGGCAAGCTCGCTCCTTGTCCCTCCAGTTCGTCGAGCAGCGTCCTGAGCGTGTCCGCGTAAGACATGCCTTTCAACCAGGCCAGCAGACTGATCCCGTTGGAATGACCACCGCAGGTGTTACAGATGCCGCCGCCGGTCTCGGGGTAGTTCCGGAACAGCCGGAACCCATCGTTATGCACGCCACCGTGGACCGGACAGCGCACATGCCGCGGGGCTCGATGCATTGCCTCGCCTAGCTCGACCGGTGCCAGCCGGCCGAATATAGCCGGCCAGCGCCCGGCGGCCAGGCGCACAATCCTCTCCGAGAGTTGCTCGTCCATTATTTCCTCCAGTCGACAACAGGAGGCCGGGACGCAACCCTCCCCCAATCAGGGCGGGCGTGCGGCCCCGACCGGGGTGGTTGGTATCCGGCATTACACACCGGCCAAGCTAGCGCGCGGCGCGTGCCGGCAGATGTTGAAACACCGGGCTTGGGCGGCAGGTTTCCGCCAGATTCGAGCGGCGTTTCGGACTCCTTGCTCATTCAATGCTGCTTGGTTGTGGCGGCCAGCTACCGCCGAGCTTCCCGGTGGGACCAGGGAAGGCCTTTCCGCACCGCCCTCATCGGATACACAGAAGGCGGCCTGGAAAGGCCCCCGCCAAAGGGATCGGGGGCTTTGGGTTAAATGCTCAAGCGGCCACCTCGGTGGCCAGCTTTCGCTCGAGCAAATCGAACAATGCGCCAGCGAGTTCGCCAGCGTCGTCGATCTGGCGGCTCTCGGGAATCAGCTTCGGCTGAATCCCGGTATGGATCCCGATACCCAGTGTCTCGATACCGCTGGCACGCATGCGCGCTAGCACATCCGCCGCACTGTCGAAGTCGTCAGGGTGGCCATCGGTGATGACGATCAGGATCTTCCGCGGCTCGCTTGCCGTAAGGAGATCCCAGCCGGCGAACCACGCTGCCTCGGTCAGCGGTGTGCCGCCGCCGGCTGAAATACCGAACCTACGTGGCTGCACACGGCGGCCTCGTCGATGCAAGGTCCGCACCCGGCGGTTGTCACCGCCGCTACCCGGAAAGGCGAAAACGCTAGGGCTGACTCCCTCGATCTCCTCGAAAGCATACTCGACGGCCAGTGCGGCCTCCCGGGCAACCACGATCTCGGCTCCGCGCATGGAGCCGGAGCGATCGAGCAGCACCGTTACCGCGGTGTCGACACGCGTCTCCTCGGTCTCGGAACGGAACACCCGGGGATCGGCAAGCCCGAGCCTTGGCAGCATGCGCCGATCAATGCGTTTGCCCGCCCGCGAGCGCGAGGTCTGCACTAACGTCTCGGTCTGGATCACGCCGGCCAGACGCGAGCGCAACCGCGCGGTTGCCTGGCGTACAGCCGTCTCGTCGATGACCTCTCCGGTGTCCATACCGGCCGGATCACTGCCCGCTCCCGTGGCCTCGTCGTCCGCCTCGGCCATTCTCGGGCAGCCGTGCGGATCGGCCGCGTCTTCGAGCTTGCTGGCGACCTTGCCGCCGATATCCTGCTCAAAGTCGCCGTCGCCACCTTTCAGGGCTGCCTGCAGGGCTTGCCGGCGTGATTTGTCGGTGGTGCCATCCGAGTTGCTGCCTTCGGCGTCGGCGTCACCGTCATCGGCGCCATGGGCACTGCCAGACTCAGCGTCGTCACCATCGTGCGAGTCGGAGCCCGACGAGGCATCCGGTTGGCTCAGGCTGTCCCCACCATCGCGACCCTCAGTGGCCTGGCCGTCGGGGTTCGACTCCGGGGCCTCTTCCGCCTCATCGTTGAGCAGCTCCCTGATGCGCGCGGCGATCGCAATCGCCTCCCTCGTCGACGTCGCCCCGCGGATCTCGGCCATTATGGCCGTGAGCTTGATGCCGAGCCCTTTCGGGAACATCGCCTCGAAGCGCTCGCTTGCCTGCACGGCCAGCTCTTCCAAAGCATCCTGGCCCAGCACCTCGTAGCGCAGCCGCCGAAGTACGTAGGCCGATAGCACCGCCGCCTCGCTTGCGTCATCCTTCAGCGGCGCGTCGTCGCCATCCCGCACCAGCTTTTCCACCAGTCGCGCAAGGTGACGACCGCACCCAGGGTAGTAGCGTCCGATCAGGGACTCGATGCGGATGTCCTCCAGCGCGTTCTCCAGCCAGCGCTGCATCACGTTGCTGGAATGCCTCGCGGTAAAATCGGTGAACCGGCAATGGGCCGCCTCGTGATCGAGGTAGCCGTTGACCAGCACCTCTGCCTGCGGATCATCCTCCGGCAGTGCCGGCAGGTGGATGACATTGCCGTCAGTGAACGCCCTAGCGCCGCCAATCTTGACGTGCACTCCGTAGCGTCGGCCGATAGCCTTGGCGACGATCGGCAGCGAGCCGATAAATGTCTTCATGTTTTCTGGCATCTTCACGACCTCGCATGAAAGGGCACGCCCCCGATCGGGGCGTGCGGTGATTCAGCACGGCCCCGGATCGACGGGGTAATTGACTTGCGGTGGCCTAGAAGAACAGTCCGTCGCCGGACGTCGCAGGCCGCCTGCCTGCAGGCACGGGTGCCTCCGGCTCGGGATCAGCTTCCGGTTCGGGTTCCTGCTCGGGTTCGGCTTCGGTCTGGGGAATGACCTCGCGCGTTTGGTTCTGCGCGGACGGCTCAGCTGAGGCCTTGTCGGCCTGCGCCGTGGGCGTAGCTGCCGCATTGGCATTGCCGATGACCGCCTCCCCGTGGGCCACCATCCGCTTGGCATCGGCGAGCAGGAGCACCACCGAGTGCAGCCCCGTAAGTGGGCCACCCTCGATCTTGCCGGTCCTCGGGCAGGCGGCGAGCGCCTCGTCGATCTGCTCGACGACCGGGTAGATACGCGGGTCGATGAAGCTCAAGCCGTTCAACTTCTCGCGCATCTTCCGGATAGGGCGCAGCGCCCGCTGGGTCACGATCGCATTGCCCTTGAATGTCCGCTCCCACGCCTCGCACGCGGCACGCGCGGTCTCACGTACAATCGCGTGATACGAGCCGTCGAGGAGCGAATCCTCGCCGGCGTCCGTATTGCCCGCCGGGGCCACACGGAAGACGCGGAAGTCGAAGCGAAGCCGCTCGGCAACATCCTCCGGTGGGGTGACGGCCTTACGGATGATGCTCTCCCACTCCCTATGGCGAGAGACCCACCGCTCAACGGTCTGGTCGTAGCGCGAGAGAAAACCCGCCTTGTAGGCTTCGAACTCGCTGCGCAGAGCTTGCAGTGCCGCGGCCACCTCATCGAGCTTATCCGCCGGGATGCCATAGCCACCGAGGAATCGGTAGCCCGTCTCCAGCAGCACGCGCTCAGCTTGGCGTTTGAGCCGTCCGAACTCGGCGAGCTCGCCGGGGTCACAGATCTTCTTCGAGCCCAGTGAGGCGAGATCCTGTGGCGGCAGGTTCTCCGGAGCGACCTTTTGCAGGTCTTTCGGGGTGAGCTTGCGCCGCCCCGACCATAGGTGGACATCGAGCACCACGCAGACCAGCGAGTCCAGCGTCTGTGCGTGCGCCTGTGTCTGCTGCGTCATGGACCATTACCTCCGTTGCCGGTAACAACCCGGGCGACGGTCCATCTCCCCTGGCGGGGAGAGAACCATCCCCGCTCATGGGGCCGAGCACACGGCAGACATGCTGTCGTGCCTCGGAATTGCGTGCCGTATAAAGGGCCGCGGCCGGCATTACCGCGCCACACGAGTGTGGTCTGCCTTTCCTCAGCGTCCTAATCGCACAGGGCGTTGAGGAAAGGCCCCGGAGCGACCCGGAAAGCCGCACACGCACGGGCGCCGACGGCTCATGCCGCCTCCGGTGGGGCAGCCGGCACTCGCGCACCGGCCACCTCACCACAAGCGGACGTCTCGGCGGGTACCCGCCCTTCTCGTCAATGGGCCGAAGGGGTTTTCATGGGCAGCACTGGAGCGCGTCGCTACACGACGCAGGCTCAGGGATGGAGAAGCACCCCGGAGTGCCTATGGATTCCCGTCGGTCGTAGTCGCCCGCGCGGTCCCAAATGCGCGACGACTCGGGCTGGTTGAGCTTCACGCCGCCCGCAGCCGCTCACGAGCAGCGGCGAGGGTGGCAAGGCGGCCCTACGGCCGTGCCCTACATCTCCTTCGGTCAGAAGAACCAGTGTCCAAGCGGTTGAGCCTGCTGGCCCAGTTTGATCGTCCGGATAATACCGAATCGCTCCAGCACCGCCGGGTCGGGGTCGATGGTCTCGGCCAGTTCGCGGGGCGATAGCTCGTCGCCCTTGTCGTTCGCAAGACGCACCAGCTCCGGAAAGGCCCGTGCCAGCGAAGCAAGCAACAGCCCCAGCGTGCGCTGGCCCTCGCGGAGGGTGCAGCCGATACTCGTGGGGACCGTCACAGCCTCGGCGGCGCCAGCGCCATGGAAATGGCCTCGGACGCTGAACCCGGTGGCCGTGGCCGTCACGGCATGCGTGCCGGGCTTGCAGGCGCGCTCGACGAGCGATCGCAAATGGCCTTCGACCCGCTCATCGAGGACCGTGCGGCGCGAGCGTGAGACGGGCGCGAACCCCACATGGGCCAGCAGTGCCGGCTCGCCGGCCATGCTCTCCTCGTTCTGTCCGCCGGCGCCGCCGGGTTCAACCGGCTCCAGATCCGTTCTCGAGATGGCATAGCCTTCCTCGACCTTCGCATCGACCCGGTGCGACATCTCCAAGGCCCAACTCCGGCGATCGCACCTGGCGATGGGAACGAACACCGAACGCAGTCTCGCCCCGCGGGCACCGTATTCGATGCGCAGCCCCGAGCCGTCGGAGACGGGCGCGATGCGCCAGACCTTGCCCTTAGGCGAGTCCGTGCCTTCGTAGATCAGCTCATATCCCTGCATGGCCCGACTCCCTTAGTCGAAGCTCACATCCTGGCCGATCACCCGCTCGACGATTCCGTGAACGGCCTCCCGGGTCTCGGGGAGCGCCCGATTGAGGAATGCCCGATCGAGCGCGTGCAGCAGCGGATTTTTCCCCGCCTTTGCTACACCCTGGAATGAGAGACTCAGCCGCGCCCAACGCGTGAGCGTCCGGGTGGACATGGGCAGTTCGATCTGCGGACCCTCGGTATCCCCGATAAATAGCCCCCGGAGCTCGCGGGCGACCTCGATCATCTTCTCTCGCACCCAGCCCGGCAGGTCCGGCACCCGCTCGGCAAGTATGGAGCGCTCCTGGTCCTCGCCCGGATAGCCGACCTCGACGACCCAAAAGCGGTCGAGGAAGGCCGCGTTCTGACGCAGCACGGCCTGGTAGAGGCCCGTGCGATCGCCGTTGCCCGCGGTGTTGGCCGTTGCGATGAAACGGAAGCCCGGGGCGGCCTCGACGACCTCCCCGCCGTTCTCGGCGATGGCGACGACGCCCTCCTCGACAACCGTGTTCAGGCTCGCGCCTACGCCGGGGTCGAGCATGTCCAGCTCGTCGAGAACGAAGGCCTGGCCATACCGCATCGCGCTCGTCAGTGGGCCGTCTACGAACACCATGTCACCGTCCACCACGGTGTAGTGCCCGGTGAAATCCGAGAACTCCAAGCGCCGGTGGGCAGCGAGTCGCTGCGTCGGCCAGCGCAGGCGCGCCAGGACCTGCGTAACACCCGAGGTCTTGCCGCAACCGGTCGGCCCGACCAGCAGCAGACCCTCGTCCTTGCCGATCTTCAGCCACGCCACGATGTCCGAGAGCAATTCCCGGCGATGGACATAGCCCTCAATGGCCTTGGGCACGAAACGGTTCCCGGCATCCTCGAAGCCCTCGATCTTCATGCCGCGGGCCTCGGCCACGCCGAAGGTCTCGCCGATGTCGAACTCGACCGTTTTTGCATTACTCATTGGCATGCCTCCGATTCAACAGAGAGGAAGGCACTCCCCGCCACGGCCGGGGAGCGCGACTCCCCGGTGGGGGTTAATGGGTCAGTCAATGAACGCCTGCGCGGCCCAAACGCCATGCAGGCGGCCGACTTCATAGCGAACCTGCTCGCGTAGCTCCTCGGCGTCGTATCCGTGGATCTCGCAGCAGGTGACAAACGAGATACCCTTCGCGCGCTGGGCGGGCGTCTCGCTCATCCAGTCGAGGATTTCCATCACCGTCGCCGCGCTGGTGCGGGTGTCGGCGAGAACCTCCAGCGAGCGCTCGAGCAGGAAGGTATGCAGCCTGTACACCTCTTCCTCGCTCCACGGCTCGGCATCGGGCTCGCCGTCGATCGCATTGAGCTCCCGGGCAGCCTGCTCCGCGAACTCCTCCTCGACGACGAGTTGCTCGAACAGATCGTGGAAGTCGAGCTGCACCGGTGCCTTTGCACCCTCTTGGCGACGCCGCGGCTTACGCCGCCCGCTCTTCCTCGGCCGATGCCCGTCGTAGAGGACCGGCAACGCCAGGCTCATCTGGCTCGGCGGGTGCTCGGTCCAGTCCGCGGACGGGCCGGCACGTGCCAATACACTTGCCATCTCGGAGCCTCCTTTGTTGCATCAACGCAAAGGCCGAGGGCCGCCCCGCCGGGGCTGCCCCCGCCGGGGTGGATTTGGAGTCAGTGGACTTCAGGGCTGGTTGATGGATGTGGCCAGCTACCACGGGGTATGCTCGTAAGAAGCACCGCAGAAGGCAGGGGCTTTCCGAGCGTCCCGGCGCGAGCGGCAGCGCTTGGAAAGGCCCCGCCCCCGAAGGGGCGGGCAGATCGGTGCGCTTACACAGCGGAGAGCTGGACCTTCGCCTCGGCGGGCCTGGCCAGTCCCTCCATGGAGCCGTGCAGGCACAGGTTTCTGAACTCGCACATAGAGCATGGCGTGTTGTACGCCATGCCCGGGTTACGAAAGAACGCGCCTTTGCGGATCTGAGTGACCAGGTGGTCGATCTTCTCGCGACGCTCGCTGACAAGGGTTTCGGTTCGTGGCGGGGCGAGCGTCGGCCCGACGATCTCCGGGCCCTTGCCACGGCCGGTCTTGGACACTTGGCGCTTGAGCAGCTCGATGAAACCGACCCTGGCGATCGACTCTATGCCAAGCCGCTGCCGGTTGGCGTCCGCGAGGATCTGATAGTCGGTAAGCTGCTCACCGATGAGCAGCGTCGCCTCCGGCGCAGGGGTCATCGCGGTTTTCAGGTCGATGACCGCCATCTCGCCATCGGCGGTGAGCGCCACCAGGTCGATGTACCCGCGCAGATCTACCCCCGGTACGATCTCGACGGTGAGCTTCTGCTCGACCATTGGCTGGCCGCCCGGACCGATGAGCGCCGTAAGCCCCGATCTCTCCCAGAACGCGGGGAACTCGCGGGCGAGCGCGACGCCCGTGTCATGGAACGCTTCTGGGCTCTGGGTGGCTGAGAACCCGACAATCGTCTGCCCCAGCGCCCGCGCCCATTCACGTTCGAACATGGCAGCCGGGTCGTCCGTCTCACCGAGCGCGTGGGCCTTGATGTAATCGGTCTTGGCCTTGTGCAGCACCTTACCGAAGAGCAAGTTCGCCGAGACCTGCTCGGGCCGCAGACCACGCACGTAGTAATAGTGGTACGCGGCGCCGCAGGTCTCATACTTATGCAGCCTTGAAAAGCTGATCTCCATGAGGATGCCCCTCCCTGGTGGTCCATCGCCCGGCCGGAGACGCATCGCTCCCCGATAGGAGCGCATGCGCCCCGACCGGGGATTTAAAGTGAAGGTTACAGCCCGAAGCTCAGGCAGGCGGGCTGAAACCGCCTCTAATGAAGTGGGTATTTGGGTGCCCGTGACAGGCGCCCACGAAAACGCCGAATCAATCGCAATCACCGACGGCGCCGCAGGCGCGGCAATGATCGCAGCCATCGTGGCGGACCACCGCGCGGTGCCCGCAGTCCCGGCACAGCCGATTAGTGGCCATTGCTTGGCTCGACGGCGCGTCGGCTTCGCCGGCCTCGTCGCTGGCGGTCAGCCCCATGGCGTCCACCGGCAGGCCCTGCTCGTCGAGTAGACCGAGCATGGCGTAACGGTGGAGCAGCAGCCGGGCGATGTAGGCCACGGTGGAGGCGAACGTTTGCTGACGCTCCTTCCCCGGCACGCGGGCCATGAAATCGCCCCTGGGCTCGGCGTAGCCGAGAAGCTGCACGAGCTTCCCACCGATCCAGGCCACATCGAGCACCCGCATGTCGAAGGACAGGCTCTTCGCAAGCCCATCGAGCACCCGCGGATACTCGCCAGCCAGTCAGGCCGAATACGGCCGGCGGCCGCCATCGGGCATCACCAGCTCCTTGACCATGAGCACGAAGTCATCCCCCGTGCTGGGGTTGACGACATCCACGCTCCAGGCCATGGTTCGGTCGGGGCCGGTCTTTGGCTCCTTTGGGCTCGTAGTAGTCGTGCCGAGCATCGAATCTCCGCCCGGAACGGACACACCACGAGGGCATCGGCGATGGCGCTCGCATCCGGCTCAAACGAAGCCTAAGAGGTAGATCACCCTATTGAGCGGCGGGCGTAGCCCGCAACGCTTTCAGTGCCTCCTTGGCCTCGGCCCTGGTTGTGACTGCAGGAGGCTCGATGCCGCGAACGCTCGCCAGGTGGCGAATCTGCCGCAGCAGGGCCTCGGAGGCCTCCGCGGCCTTGTCCGGCTCGTTTTGCAAGATCTCGGGCTTCGGCGGTGCCTCGGGCTTGCCCTCGGCTTTCATTCCGCCCTCGGACTTGCTCGACGCCTGCGGTTTCGTCGGCGGCTTCGGCTCGGCGGTGGGCTCGCTCGTCTTGGCGCTGCAATCGGGCAAATCGCCCTCCTGCCGACTTATCACCGGCCCCTCGCGCTCGTGGGCGTAGGCCACGCCACGCCCGTCGATGTCGCCCAGCTCGTCGGCAAGCAACGTGTCACTGCCGTAGCCGACACGCGCCAGCAACCGCTGCAGGGCTGCGGTCTCGCCCGCCTCCCAAGCGCGGGCTTGGAAGGTGGCCTCGAGGCTCGTGTTAATGCGTCGAAGGGCGGAAGCCTCGGCGACGATCCGGCCCTCGACATCGAACAGTTGCGCTTCAAAGCGAAACACGCTCATGTCGATCGGCGGCAGATCCGTCAGCGACACACCGGCGCTCAACGCAGACCGATAGAGGTCCGTCAGGTCCGGGTGCATACCAAGGTGACCTCGCACGCGGGTCCGAATCGAGTAGCCGCGGTCTGGTCCGTAGCGCTTCAGGAACTCCGGTAGGCGCTCGGCCATGGTCATGTAGTCCCGCGGCTCGCCGCGCTCGTCGAAGATCTCGATCATTGGTCGCTCCATTTAAGTAACGGCCCCGACCAAGGATCGCCCCCGCCGGGAGCGATCCCCGGAGGGGCTAATTGGTTGCGCGTGCTACCTGGGCAGCGGATCGCGCTCAGAACGGCACGTCGTCCTCGAAGAACTCCTCGTCCTCGCCCGACGCGGCAGCCGGCTGCGGCCGACGCGTCGACTGGGGTTGAGATCGGGACGAGGGCCGTGACCGCCGACTCGTCGACGGCTCACGATCCTGGCGTGGACCGGGCCCATCGCTCCGGCGAGCGCCGATGAACTCGAGCTCGTCGGCGTGGATCTCGGTGATCGAGCGCTCGGCGTCGTCCTGGTCGGTGAACTTGCGCGTACGGATCCGACCCCAGACAATCACGTCCGAGCCCTTGGCGAGATACCGCTGCGCCACCTCAGCCTGACGGCCGAAGGCGACCACGCGGTGCCACTCGGTGTGCTGGATGCGCTCGCCATCCTGTGTCCACTTCTCGTTGGTCGCGAGGCTGAACCAACACACCGACCGCCCGTTCTGGGTGTTGCGCAACTCTGGATCGCGGCCCAGGTTGCCCTTGATGAATACCTTGTTAGTGCTAGCCATGCCATGGCCTCCGTAACAGCTGGTGAGAACGACGGGAGGAAACCGCCGTCGACTACCGACTCGGAGCGCGCACCGCCCCTCTCCGGGGATATGCACGCCTGGGTCGGGGGTGGGTTCAGATTTGCTAATCCTGACAATGGCGCTATGGTGTTCGGGTCACGAGCAAGCACCAGAGAATGGCGATGAAACCCGATCCACGAATGGTGAGTGGCGGCAAGGAACGCACCGTTGACCGCATTCTCAACCTCGCCTTCCGGCACATCGTCGGCGGCGACGAGGCCGCGGGCGAGAAGGCCCGTAAGCTCGACCGCCGACTGACCCGGCGGGCGGATCTCAGAGTGGTTGGCTCGCGCGAGCAGCCACCAAGCGAGCCAGATCGCTCCTAGCGGACATCTCTTCGTCCATCAGCCGGATGGCGCGGCTGAATTCCCGGCGGACATCGGCGTCGCGGTAGCGGCGCATCTCCTGTTCCACCCGAAGCCGAGCGGCCTCGATCTCGTCCTTACCGGCCGTGTCCAGCCAGCGATGCAAGTTCTTCCAGAAAGTTCTATGCATCTCGATGACCTCCACCCCACCGCAGGGGCATAAACAAAAAGAAAAGCCTGCGCGAGCGGTGTGAAGGTCTCTCCCGTGCGCGGGAAGAAAACCTTCCCGCGCAGGGATCTGAATACGACTCAGGGCTGATTGATTGAAACGGCCAGCTACCGCTTAGGCGTCCTGAACGAACGCTGTGATAAACCTTTCCACGCCACCCTCCTCACGAAGACAGCCTGGAAAGGCATAGGGTCATACGGGCTCAAATATCAGCGGTAATAGAAAAGGGACGGCGGGCGTCGCCCCGCAGGGTGACCCTGGCCGACTGCTGTCCAGGCCGGCCTCTAAAGCGCACGTCAGGCAGGCGCTTTAAAGCCTGGCCCCATGAAAGGGGCAATCAGCCGAATCGTCTATCGGCCACGGACCACCTGCAGCGCGGCCTTGCATAAGCAGCCGCCGCGGCAAACGCGGCAATGGCTACGCGCGCCATGGGATGACCTCCGCGTAGAAGGAGCCCTGGGGCACACGCCACACATCATCTAGAGCGAACACAACGCCCTGGATCAGGATGGGAAATCGAGCACAACACCCAGCTCCAGGAAGGATCAGGGCGCGGGGCGCGCTGAACAGGTCCGTGCCTATCGGTCGACCATCCGCCGGATGACCAACTCCGGAATGCGGTTGACTTCGAGTGGTCTGCTCGAACGCCACGGGGGCGATGCGGTGGCGATGCCGAAGGGGGAGCGGCATCGCGCCGCGCCACCAGCGTGGCTGGTCTTATTTAATGACGCGCGGTGTTACGTCACCTGAGTATTCGCGTTCGGGGCGCGACCCTCGCAAGCGATGGGTTTAGTGAGCGTATTCACCCTGAGCCTAGCGCCCCCTAATTACCCGCGCAGGCCAAAACGTCGCTTGAATAGACACCTATTTCGCTTCTCGCCAGATGCCGACGCGCGGCAACGAGAGCGTCGTATTCGAAGACGACACCAGATACGGTTTGCCCCTATGCATGCGGGGGGCACGGAGACAAAGCCGTAGCCGCCGTGCCCACCGGCCAGACGCTCGATCGCCACCGCCTGCCGCATAACCGCCTCACGGTCAGCTTCGGCGGCGAACGCGAGCGGCAGTCAATGTACGGATGCGTTTGTGGGGATCGGTCGTGGGCTCACTCACCGATGTCCCTTCCTCCGCTGCCGCGCGTGCGCGTCCCTCGTTACTGGCTCCAATCCACCGAGCCGAGCCTACCGGGTGCGCCGTAATCCCTCCCACCGACCCGTCCGTTTCCCTTTCCGCTGCAAAACCCCGGTCCAGAGGCAGATATTTCGTCACTGCTGGCATGACGATGTAGCGCACGCTGATTTTTGTCCGACCAGGCTCGCCTTGCCAGCGGTTCCAAGGGAGGGGTTTGCCATGCCCGAGACTAAGCACGCGCCATCCGAGATTCCGCCCGCCGAGGCCACCGAGGTCGAATCGGCCAACGAGATCAGCGAGGCTGAATCGACTGAGGCGCCGCCCAACAATACGGCCGCGAACACGGCCGCTAAGACCGGAACCCGCTCCGACAAGGCCGATGAGCCCAGGCCCGAAGGCGAGACTCAACCCGCGGAGCCGCCTGAGAACGACGAGACAGCCAAACCCGAGGCCGACATACGCAAACGCCGCCGCGAACGCCGGGCACCGGTGAGCCAGGCCGTGGTGCGGATACGCCTGCACCTGCGCTCGCGTCACGCTCAGCGCGTTTTCCGCCGCTCCTACACCACCGCTGCGCGGGCGCTCTACACGCTGAGCGTGATGCTGCGCGTCTACGCCACACAGACCGAGGCCGAGCACGTCGGCGCGGTGGCTGGTGGGATGCTGGATGCGGTGCGCGAGGATCTGGCCGGCGAGATCGCGCGCATGGAGAAGCTCATTGCCGACCAGGGCATCGATCTCGGGGCGGTCGAGTACACCGAACCGCAGGAGTTCGAGGCGGCGATCAGCACCCCCAAGGCGGGGCAGTACCTCGGGCTTATCCGGGAGATGGACCGGTTCATCGCCCTGGTAGACCTGCTGTGGCTCTCCGGGGTGTACACGGACTCCCAGTACAGCGCCGGCAGCTACCAGTGGCAGCGACGGCTGGTCAAGCTCGCCAACCGGCTGCGCAACCTCGCCCAGCACGCCATGGCGCTCGCCCGGCGCGAGGACGGCGCCGAGCGCTCCCTCGCCGACCTGCTAGCCAGCGACACCGAGGTGGCCCCCGCTGACGGTGAAGAGGGCTCGGCCACCGACGCGGAGTCCCAGGCCAGCCGGGAGATGGAGACCGACTCCGGATCCAAGTCCGACTCCCAGTCAGACCCTGACACGGTGGGTCCGGAGGCCAGCTGAGTGAGTCTCCCCGGGCGCGCCGACCCGCACCAGCGCGAGGCCATCCTGCTCTACGGCCACGGGTTGGTCTCTGCCTGCCCTGGTGCCGGCAAGACGCGGGTGCTGGCGCTGCGCTCGGCACACCTGCTCGCCACCCACAGGCGCGGCAGGGTGGTCGCGGTGACGTTCACCCGCGATGCGGCCAAGGGGCTGCGGGCACGCATCCTCGCCGAGGCGGGTGCCGAGCACGCTCGCCGGTGCGCCTCGGGCACCTTCCACGGGCTTGCGCTCAACCAGCTAAAACGCCAGCACGGCAAGGGCAGCCTGCGCGTACTCTCCGCGCGCGAGCAGCGCATGATGCTAGCGCAAGCCTGGGAGCGTGCGGCCAGCGAGGCGGAATTCACCTTCGAGCGGTTCGATCACGCCAGCGCGGCCATCGAGGCGATCAAGGCCTGCATCGACCCCGCGCCGAGTCCCCAGGCCAGTGCCGCCGGCGCGCTGTATGCCATCTACCAGCGGCTGCTCGAGCGCTCGGGCAGCCACGACTTCGCCGATCTAATGCTGCGCGCCGTCGCCGAGATGGACAGCGGCGCGCTCGACCCCATCGGCGCGCGCTGGATGCTGGTCGATGAGGCCCAGGACATGGACGAGGTGCAATACGCCTGGATCCTTGCGCACGCGCGCGCTGGCGTGGAGATCATGTGCGTCGCCGACGATGATCAAAGCATCTACCAGTGGCGCCACGCGCTCGGTTACCGGGGGTTGATGCGCTTTCGCGAGGCGACCGAGGCGCGCCATGTCAGCCTGCCGACCAACTACCGCTGCCGCCCGGAGGTCCTGGAGCCCGCCGTGCGCCTCATCGGGCACAACCGCAACCGCGTGGGCAAGGATATCTGCGCGCACCGCGAGCCGGGCGGCGCGGTCGCCGTCATTGTCAACGAGACACGCTGGGATGAGTCCACGCAACTGGCCCGCCATCTGCTCGATGCCGATCCCGACGGCTGGACGGTGCTCGCGCGCACCAACCGGCTGCTCGACTGTGTCGAGCTTGCCCTGGCCTCCCAGGACATCGCCTGTCGGCGAATCGGCGGGGAGGGCTTCTGGGAGAAGCCCGCCGCGCAAGCCTACCTGGGGCTCATGAGATCGGTCTGCGATGACGACGCGGTGGCGTTGCTCCAGGCGCTG
>JAGFJL010000050.1 GCA_024102725.1 Nitrococcus mobilis | reverse complement strand
GACGCTTTGCCAGAGAACTGGGGGTGGATCTATCGCAGGTCAAAGGCACCGGTCCCAAGGGACGGATCACGCGGGAGAATGTGCAGGGCTTTGTTAAAGGCGCTCTGGGTCGCGGCGCCGCGGCTGTGGACTCGGCCCAGCCGTCCTTGGGCATCCCACGCCTGGAGCTCCCCGATTTCAGCCAATTCGGTGAAGTCGAACGCCGGGAGCTCTCGCGCATTCAAAAGCTCTCCGGAGCGCATCTGCACAAATGCTGGCTCAACATTCCACACGTCACGCAGTTCGATGAGACCGACATCACCGAGCTCGAAGAGTTTCGCCAGTCCATGAAAAAAGAAGCCGACAGCCGCGGCGTGCGGCTGACGCTACTCGCCTTCCTGATCAAGGCTTGCGTCGCGGCACTCAAGGAGTATCCACAGTTCAACAGCTCCTTGACCGCCGAGGGCGATGCGCTATTGCTCAAGCACTACTACCATATTGGCGTGGCCGTAGATACGCGCGCCGGACTGATGGTCCCGGTCATCAAGGAGGCGGATAAAAAGGGACTCTTCGAGCTTGCCGAAGCGCTCGCGGCCCTATCCCAGAAAGCCCGGGATGGCAAACTCTCCCCTACCGACATGCAAGGCGGCTGCTTTAGCATCTCCAGCCTCGGTGGCATCGGCGGCACTGCATTCACACCAATCGTCAACGGTCCCGAGGTGGCGATATTGGGCGTATCCCGCGCCGTGATGAAACCGCTGTGGCAGGCTGGGGAGTTCGTGCCGCGCCTGATGCTGCCGCTGTCGCTATCCTACGATCACCGGGTCATTGACGGCGCCCAGGCTGCGCGGTTTACCCGCTTCCTGGCACAGGCCCTGCAAGATCTGCGCCGCCTGCTCCTATAGCTCTGGGCCGTGTGCGCACACCCAAGCACTTAGCCGCTGAGATCGTCAAGCCGCGCCGTTTCCGGCCTGTCGCGGGACGCGGCCGCCCAACGTCAAACGAATCGAACACTATTGGGGAGTGGAGTCATGGCAGAGCCAACGGAAGTTCGCATCCCGGATATCGGCGATTTCGAGAACGTCGAGATCATCGAGGTGCTGGTCAAACCCGATGATCGAATTCAAGCTGAAGATTCCCTCATCACGCTGGAAAGCGATAAGGCGTCGATGGAGATTCCCTCACCGATCGCTGGCGTGGTCAAGGAGATCAAAGTCAAGGTGGGTGACAAGGTCTCGCAGGGCGATTTGATTCTGCTAGCCGAGGTCGACGAGCCCGATGCCACCGCCACGGAACGCGATGAGAGTCCTGCGCAGCCGACCACCGCGGCCCCTGCACCGACCGCCCACGAAGAATCCACCGACCGAGCCGCTGCAACACGCCAGCCAGCCGACTCAGACGCGGATTGCGATGTATTGGTAATCGGTGCCGGGCCGGGCGGCTACAGCGCGGCTTTCCGGGCCGCCGACCTCGGCCTGAAAACCCTGCTGGTCGAGCGGTATCCGGATCTGGGCGGGATCTGCCTCAACGTCGGCTGTATTCCCTCAAAGGCCCTGCTGCATGCCGCCAAGATCATCGAAGAGGCGGCGTTTTTCAGCGCCAACGGCATCGATTTCGGCGATCCCCAGCTCGACTTGAAAAAGCTCACCCATTGGAAACAACAAGTAGTCGATCGACTGACCGGAGGGCTCAAGGGGCTTGCCAAGCAACGCAAGGTGACCGTAATCCAGGGCAGCGCCCGCTTCCTGGACAACCACCGGGTCGAGGTCGATTCCGCACAGGGCAAGCGCAGGCTCGCTTTTCGCAACTGCATCATCGCGGCGGGCTCCCGGCCGGCCGCACCGCCCGGCTTCGATCTGTCTCACCCGCTCATCATGGACTCCACCGATGCACTGAAGCTCAAGACAATACCACCCCGCTTGCTGGTGATCGGCGGTGGCATCATCGGATTGGAACTGGCAACCGTCTACCATGCCCTCGGCTCCGAGGTTACCGTGGTAGAGCTGCTCGATCGCCTAATGGCCGAGGCCGATCCCAATATCGTCAAACCGCTGCAGCGCATCATCGACAAGCGCTACCAAATCCACCTCAGCACCAAGGTTACCAAGGTCCAACCGGCAGAGCGCGAAATCACGGTGCATCTGCAAGGCGATAATGCCCCCGCGACGGCCAGCTTTGATCGCATCTTAGTGGCCACCGGCCGTCATCCAAACAGTGATTGCTTGAATCTCGAGGCAACGGACGTGCAGCTCAACGAGCAGCGTTGCATCAGCGTAGATGAGCAGATGCGGACCAATGTAGCCAACATCTTCGCCATCGGCGACATCGTCGGTCAGCCCATGCTGGCTCACAAGGCGACCCATGAAGGCAAGGTGGCCGCTGAGGTTTGTGCCGGCGAGAAAAGCGCCTTCGATGCGCGAGTCATCCCGGCGGTAGCCTATACCGATCCGGAGGTGGCCTGGGTGGGCGTGACCGAGGAGCAGGCCAAGGCGCAGGGTCTGGATTATCAACTCGGCTCCTTCCCCTGGGCCGCTAATGGCCGCTCGTTAACCTTGGGCCGTGATGAGGGGCTGACCAAGCTGATCTTCGACGCCAAGACCGAACGCCTCATCGGCGGCGCCCTCGTCGGGCCCAACGCCGGCGATCTGATCGCGGAGGTGGCGCTCGCGATCGAGATGGGCGCCGACTATCATGACATCGGCCTGACCATACATCCGCACCCGACCTTATCGGAAACGATAGGCATGGCAGCGGAGGCCGCCGCCGGAACGCTTACCGATCTCTATGCCCCCAAACGCCGGCGCTAAGCTGACAAGCGGACGCAGGTCACTAATCGCCTGCCTCCAAGATATACCTTCGAGATCCGCTGAGCCGATGAGTACACTCATATAAGCGATACCCGTGATTTTGACAAAGGGCAAGCCATCCGAGGCTCGCGGGCGGTGGCTGGCTCTCGTCTTTTTTAATCTATACGCCCCACACGACTCCCGGCACGCATTAACGGTTCGCTCCTTGATTATCAGCCATGCAAACCCAAAGGCTGACTGTGTGGCCGCACTCGCTGGCTCGTAGAAAGCGTATGACCTATGCCGGCACACGCATCTCGCAAGGGAGAAATTATGATGACGAATGACAGCCGCAAGCCCACGACAACCGATACCGGGATTCCGGTGGCAAGCGACGAGCATTCCCTTTCCATTGGCCCCGATGGCCCACTGGTTCTGCATGATCACTACCTCATCGAGCAGATGGCAAATTTCAACCGTGAGCGAATTCCCGAACGCCAGCCTCATGCCAAGGGAGGAGGCGCCTTCGGCCGCTTCGAAGTGACTGATGATGTCAGCCGGTACACCAAGGCCGCGGTGTTCCAGCCGGGCACCAAAACCGACGTTCTGATCCGCTTCTCCACCGTGGCCGGTGAGCGCGGCAGCCCGGACACATGGCGGGATCCGCGCGGTTTCGCGGTGAAGTTCTACACCAGCGAAGGCAATTTCGATATGGTCGGCAACAATACGCCGATTTTTTTATCCGCGATCCCATGAAGTTCCAGCACTTCATCCGCTCTCAGAAACGCCGGGCGGACACCAACCTACGCGACCACGACATGCAGTGGGACTTCTGGACCTTGTCGCCGGAATCCGCGCATCAGGTGGCCTGGCTGATGGGCGACCGCGGCATTCCCAAAACCTGGCGCCACATGAACGGCTACAGCAGCCACACTTACATGTGGGTAAACGCCCAGGGCGAGAAATTCTGGGTGAAGTATCATTTCAAGACGGATCAGGGCATCGAGTGCCTCACCCAGGAAGAGGCAGACCGGTTGGCGGGCACCGATGGGGACTACCACACCCGGGATCTGTACGAGGCGATCCGGCGCGGCGATCATCCCAGCTGGACCCTGCATATGCAGATCATGCCGTTCAAAGAGGCCGAAACCTACCGATTCAATCCGTTCGACCTAACCAAAATATGGCCCCACGGCGACTACCCCTTACTCAAGGTGGGCAAATTGACTCTGGACCGCAATCCCACTGACTATCACACCGAGATCGAACAGGCCGCGTTCGAGCCCAACAATATGGTGCCCGGCACCGGTGTCAGTCCCGACAAGATGCTGCTGGCGCGGGTTTTCTCCTATGCCGATGCCCACCGGGCCCGCCTAGGCGTCAATTACACGCAGATCCCGGTGAATTCGCCCAAAGTGGCGGTACACAGCTACAGCAAGGACGGGGCGATGCGGGTTCAAAACGTCTCCGACCCAGTATACGCGCCCAACTCGAAGGGCGGCCCGAGCGCTGCTGGCGAGCGCCATCCAACCGACTCGACCTGGGAAACTAGCGGGGAGATGGTTCGCGCCGCCTATACCCTGCGTAAGGACGACGACGATTTCGGCCAGGCCAACACGCTGATCAATGCGGTCATGGACGAGGACGCCCGCACCCGCCTGGTCTCCAATGTGGTCGGTCATATAAAGAATGGCGTGAAAGAGCCCGTGTTATCGCGAGTCTTCGAGTATTGGAAGAACATTGATCCGGAAATTGGCATGCGGATCGAAAGAGGGCTAAAAGGAAACTAGCCGCTTCCACCTCTATAGCGGCCCATTCACCAACGTGTTAGTGGGCCGCCCCTCCTGCTTGAACAGCGAGTTTTTAACGCCGGCGGGTTGCTTTATTTAGGGAGAAATCACCATGGAAACTACGAGGTGAACTTGGATGGCGAACTCGGTTTCGATTAGCGTGCCGTGCGCCGCTCGGCCCAACGTTTCACTGCCCAACCAGGCATCCACTCTAATGATTACACTCCTGGGCGCTCAAACCATACCCGTGCGAAACCACCCGTGTAGGAGTTCAAGCAAAGGGGTGCAATGGTCAGCCAACAGAGAACCTGTTGCGGCTTAAGCTTTAGCACCGGCGGCCGCGAACTTGGCGAGGTGCGCGGCCGTAGTCCAAATGGGGCCGGGGAACTTGTGAGCTTCTGCCAAAACCTCCTCAAAGGCCTTCAAGAACCACTGCACATCCCGGTCCGTGAGCGTCAGCGGCGGCAGCAGTTTGATGACATCCATGTGATGTCCGGCGACTTGCATAAGGATGTGGTGTTTGTCCAGTGCGGGCATGAGCAGGCACTGTGGAAAGAGCCCTTTATCTGCCTTGTGCATAAGCGCCCATCCGGATTTGAGTGCCAAGCCTTTCGGCGCCCCCAGCTCGATGCCGATGATCAATCCCTGCCCACGCACTTCTTTGAGCATGTCGAACTTCGGGATCATCGCACAAAGGCCGTCTCGGAGGGTTTGTCCCTGTTTGACGGCATTTTCGATGAGACCTTCGTTCTCCAAAATATGCAGCGTGGCGAGGCCGCAAGCCATCGCGAGACCACCTTGGCAAAAAGTGGAGGAGTGGACTACACAGCGATCCAAGCTGGAGAACACTCGCTGGTAGGTCTCGTTTTTCATCAGCACCGCGCCGACGGGAACCATCCCGCCTGAAAGCGACTTGGAGACCAGCAGCATGTCCGGTTCCAAACCTGCGACGTGTTGAAAGGAGAACAATTTACCGGTGCGCCCCATACCGGTCTGCACTTCGTCCAAGACAAACTTCGCCCCGTGCTTGCGGCAAAGCTCTTGAGCGCCGAGCAAGTACTCTGCGCTAGCGGGATACACGCCTTTGCCCTGCACGGGCTCGACGACGAACGCAGCGGTAGGAGCGCGTTTGAGTTCGGCTTCGAGCGCTTCAAGATCATTAAAAGGAACGGGAATCGGCCCCGGCAAAAAACTGACGAAGCCCTCACGAAAGCTGTTGCAACCGTTCATGGACAGTGAACCATAGGTCAACCCATGAAAGGCGCGCTCGCAGTAAATCACGCGTTCGCGGCCCGTGGCGCAACGAGAAAATTTTAACGCGGTTTCATTGCACTCGGCGCCGGAGTTGGTGAAGAAAACTTTTTCCATGTGCGGAACGAGCGAGAGCAGCCTTTCTGCGAGCAACCCGGGGAGCAGAGTCGTGCCCATCTGAATTTTCCAAGGATCGTCCAGATCAAGATAATCGCGCACAGCCTTCTTGACGACCGGATGGTTGCGGCCAATGTTGAACATGCCGTAGCCGGAGAGACAATCGAGATATT
>JAGFJL010000181.1 GCA_024102725.1 Nitrococcus mobilis | reverse complement strand
CACGGAGCGAATGTCCGAAGCCGCAACGTCTTGGAACAGCTCATCCATCATCTGACGCATCCAGTCCAGTTCCCGGAACTGAGGAACATCGAATCGCCAGAGATCTTCGAACATGGCCGAACACCTCACTCTTGCACCGAATATAGCCTCCGACTCACCCTTGGCGCCGCCAAGCGCATCGCTGGCAGGCTGCTCGTAAGCCTATATAGGATCTACGATGGAAAATTCAACGGGCATGAGTAGGGCCTCCTGACGCATCTGAGATCGATAACCTTCGACTGGTTTCGGACTATATCCGAACACGTAACCGGTGGCCGGCCGGGCATGGGCATTCGTAATTCGCGACCTGATCCCATTTTTACTCTATTTTTATTTAATGAGGCGCTGTTCTTGCTCACGTCGCCTCCTGCTCAAAATTGGTTCGCACCTCGTGCGAGAAGCGAAAGTCGAGTAGCGCCATGGCTTCGCGGAAGTGATCGGTCAGCTCCCTGCGGCTATTGCCGCCCAGGAACAGATCCGCGATCTCGAAGCTGTAGCTGTCCTGGTTGGGCAGCTCCGAGAGCTGCATGCCCTCATGCAGAGGCGTCTCGAACAACGCCTCCGGGAAGCAATCGTGAAGCCGTGCCACGTCCTCCTCTGTGGGCACCCGCGTCACGCGCGCGTCGTCGTAGACGCGCGGCATGAACTTCGCCGCGTAGTGATAGCGCCCTTCGCCGCGCGGAAAGTCGGGCTTGCGGCCAAGCGCCACGTCGATGGCAACCTCATGGTGGGAAGCGCCGTCCACCATCTGGAACAGCGGCGAATGCGACTTCGAGATGCGCGGATTGGCCTCGAGCAGCTTCACGTCATTGCTCGCTTCGTCCCAAAAGAACTCGATGTTGAACGGCGTGTCATCCAGGTCAATGTGGCGGACCAAGCGCTCTGTCCCGAAGATCATACGCTCGATGATGCGCTCGGGCAGCTCGGACGGATAATGGTAGCCGATAAAGCTCACTGCGTTCGGACCACGCAGGGAGTCGATCACGGCGTAGACGTGAGGCTCACCGTTCTGGACATAGCCCTCAAGTGTACAGCCACGGCCGCCGATGATCCCCTCGGCGATGCAGTAACCGCCCGCAAGCGAGGCGCGTCGTGCACCGAGGCTCGCCCGCTGCAGCAGCCTGTCGAACGGTTCGGCGAACTTGCCGATGGCAGGGCGGATTCGCTCGAGCGCCCGGCGCAGGTCGTCCGAGTTGTCGACCCGGAAGCCCAGCGTGCTCGAGAACGCGACGACCGGCTTCAGCCAGAATGGATACGGCAGCGGCGGATCGTCGAGCACCGCGTCGTCCGCTGGGTCGACGAGCGCGAATGGCGGTGTCAGCTCCGGCGTCGCATCACGCTGCTCACAACGATTCCAGTACTTGTTCTCGCAGCGCACAATACAGCCTCCAGCGTCGGGCCCGGCAGACCGACATGCGCGCGCAGCAGCGGCAGCAGCGTCGTGGCGGGGAAATCCCAGTGGCCTATGATCGCATCTACGCGACCGTCGAACTCGTCGAGCATGCGCTGCGCGCCGTGCAGAATTTCCTCGATATCGTAGTGATCCGGGTTGACAATGGTCCCGTAGGGAATCAACCCGTGAAAGCGCAGCCGCTCCGCGCCTCTGACCGTCTCCAAAAGACGCCGGTTGAAGTCGTCCAGACCAATGACAAAGACGTTGCGTCGATCATCCATACGCACATACCCCCGCATACGCGAGCATCCAGTGGAGATGTACCCGGCGGGTCGCTCGCAACCAGAACTTCAGTTACCTGGAAGCGAGTTGTGAGGTCAGTTATGAATGAACCCAAGTCCCTAATTAGCTGGAGGTATTAACGCGACGCGAGAATCTTCTCCTGCATTGCGCAGCGACAGCTGCATGGCACTAGCAGGCCGTTAAGAAAGTCCGATCAGCATGGCCAATGGTACCTTTGTTCAATTGAGGGAGTTTGGAGTCAATGCGCACTCCGGACGTGCAGTAGCGTGGGATGTTCTACTATGTCTCCCTCGGGTGGTGGTCATTTACGTCGTAATTCTGATTGCAGCGAAATCACCCAGAGCGGCGGATATCGGCTTGTCCCTGGTTTCCCTGGTAGCAAAGGCAACCAGAGACGCCGGAAACCATCTATGTTGCAGGGCGAACGTTACCCTTCACATTCACGACACGATCATTCTCATCGTATTCTATCTGGACTCGCCGCTTGTCCCCCTGAAAGCCCTCGATAGGCGTCCCGATCACTTCCCATATCCCCAAAGTAAGCACATCCATAACGGCATGGCCTGCTGCTCGGCCAGCGCTCGGGTCATTGCCTACTTGATATTCGTATACGTTAAGAACATGCCCGTTATCCATTGTGGATACTCTAACAGGCGGCCCTAGCTGAAGCTCAACTTCTCCGCGTGAAGCATTTTGCTTTACTACTCCCAAGTCAGGAGTGCTTTTTCCGGACATGGCCATTCCGACGGAACAGCCTGACAAAAGCAAAAGTGTGCCAATGATGGTTGCCGCTGAAATCGTCTTTTTCACGGTGCCTCCAATGTTTAATGGCCTCACCCCAAGGCCAAAAAAGAAGTAAATGGATCTGTTGAGATCTCGTTGATTGCTCAGTTTGGAGGCTACAGGGACATATCAGAATTAGCGTGACCGTCGTCACAGCCTGCGGACTCGCAGATAAACCGCCCGCGCCGTGCCAAAAAAACAGGCCGGGATGAGGGGCCACGGCCTGTGTATGGGCGATGTCGCATGACTTCAGTGACTTCAGGGTCAGACTTCAGGGTCACATCTTGTTTTGCTGCATTCCATCTCGGATGATCATCCGGCTGGGCATAGCGTAGCGCACGTGGAAGTCCCGATGTCGTTTAAGCTCGCCTTGTTACGCAGGCCGCTTCGATAGCGGCGTTGTGGCCTGGCTGCTTTACATGCATTGCTACGCGCCATAACGTGGTGCAGCGCACCGCAGAACTCGACCCACAGTGGGCGAGGCGTGGTGGTATGGCTACTTCCCGTGCCCAATGTGTTAAAACAAGATCTGACCCTAAAGCTCCTAAAGCCAAAGCATTGTTATGCCCACCCGTATTCTCCTTGTACCCGCCAAGTGCCAAAATAAAACCACATCCCCTATTATCCAAGAATAATTAGTGAAAGCTTATCGAGACGGTGTTCATCTCCCCAAGCGACTCGCGTTGTGTCGGCCGGTCGGCTGGACTAAGGTTTGAATTAGAAGCAGTGGGAGGCGGATGCCATATGTGGCGCAGGGTTATTCTCGCCGCCGGTGCGATGGTGCTGGCGAGTGCCCCGCCAGTGGCGCAATCGGACCAATTGGTGCAAACGCCGGCGGGGACGATCGCGATCGAGGAGCTGGCGGGCGGGCTCGACCACCCCTGGGGCATGGCGTTTCTGCCCGACGGGCGCCTTCTCGTGACGGAACGCGCGGGGGATCTGCGGATTCTGGCAACCGACGGTGCGCTTTCGGGGCCGGTCGAGGGCACGCCCGAGGTCTTAGCCAAGGGCCAGGGCGGGCTTTTGGACGTGGCGCTCGATCCAGAGTTCCGCTCCAACCGCCTCGTCTATCTCTCTTTTGCCGAGCCCGGCGAAGGGGGTGCCTCCACGGCGGTGGGGCGCGGGCGTCTGGAAAACGACCGGATCGAGGGCTTCAAGGTCATCTTTCGTCAGGAGCCGAAGGTATCCGGTGCCAACCACTTCGGTGGGCGGATCGTTTTCTCGCCCGAAGGCAAACTCTTTCTCACCCTAGGTGAGCGTTACCAGTTCGATCCGGCGCAGGACCTCTCCAACCATCTCGGCACGGTCGTGCGCATCAATCGCGACGGCTCGGTTCCGCCGGACAATCCGTTCGTCGGTCGAGCAGATGCTAAGGGCGAGATTTGGTCCTATGGCCATCGTAACATCGAGAGCGCCGCGCTCAATCCGCACACGGGCGCGCTATGGATTGCCGAGATGGGGCCACGCGGCGGCGATGAGCTCAATCTGCCGCAGCCGGGCCGCAATTACGGCTGGCCGGTGGTGAGTTGGGGAAGGCATTACAATTGGGTCGACATACCGGACCCGCCGACTCACCCGCGCTTCGCCGATGCGATCAAGCATTGGACGCCGGTGATCTCTCCCTCGGGCATGGTTTTCTATACTGGCGATGTCTTCCCTGAATGGCGTGGCAGTGTGCTGATCGGCGGGTTATCGGCGCGCGGGATAGTGCGCGTGATAATCGATGGACAGAACGTGACCGGCGAAGAGCGCATCCCGCTCGATGCGCGCATCCGTGACGTCGAACAGGCGCCGGAGGGCTCGGTTTATGTGCTGACCGATCAGGACGACGGCAAGGTGTGGCGTCTCACGCCGCGACAATGAGGTTTAAGGCGCCGGTCACGGCCGTCGACGGTAACCGATGGACATTGTGCTTTTGATTGTCTACGTTTCGGTTGCCTTGATGATGTCTTTTCTCTGTTCCATTGCCGAGGCGGTCATGTTGAGCGTGTCGAGCGCTTATATTCATCTTCTGGAGCAGGAAGAGAAGCCATCGGGCGCGCTGCTGCGGGATCTCAAGGAAGATTTTAATAAACCGCTCGCTGCAATTCTGACCCTTAATACCATTTCCCATACCATGGGGGCGGCGGGTGCCGGTGCGCAGGCGGCGGTCGTCTTTGGTAGTGCCTTCGTGGGCCTGTTCTCGGCGGTGCTGACCTTTTTAATCCTGGTATTCTCCGAAATCATCCCCAAGACCCTGGGGGCGCACTACTGGCGGCAGCTGGCTCCTGCTACGGCCTATGGGCTGAGATTCCTCATCTGGCTGTTATATCCGTTTGTAAAGATGTCGGAGAAACTCGCCGGTGGTTTGACCGGAGGTTCTGTCCTGGTCGGATTCAGTCGTGGGGAGTTCTCGGCTATGGCCGAGATCAGCGCGCAGGAGGGCGAGCTCGAGGAAAAGGAATCGAAGATTCTCAAGAACCTCCTGTTACTGCGCGAGCTACGCGCCAAGGATGTCATGACGCCACAGACGGTCGTGTTCTCGTTGCCGAAAACCACTCGAGTGGAAGAGTTCTTTCACAAGTATGACGGTATACGGTTCTCCCGCATTCCCGTCTACGACGGCGATCGCGATCAGGTCATCGGATTTATATTGCGCAGCGACCTGTTGTTGGCGCAGGCCCGCGGCAATATCGATAAGATATTGGGAGACTACTTGCGCGAGATACCAGCCGTCCTGGATTCTACCTCGCTCTTGCGCACCTTCGATGAATTTATTCCGCGGCGAGTTCACATCATGCTGGTCGTGGACGAATACGGGAGCATGAAGGGGATTTTGACGCTGGAGGATGTGCTGGAAACCTTGCTGGGGCTGGAGATTATGGATGAAGGCGATAAGAACGTCGATATGCAGGAGCTGGCGCGCCGTCTAGGCAAAAGGCGAGCCAGCGTGACATGAAACTCGATCGGGGGAACACCATGAACCCGCTTAGACGCCGATTACTGATCGCCGGTGGCTGCGCGCTAGCGGTGCCGATACTGTGGCATTTGGTTGCGACACCACGCGTTTCGACTGCAATCGAAGACGACTACGAGCACGAGTTCGCAGTAACGCGGACGCCAGCACAGTGGCGGGCGCAGCTGACCGAGCGACAATTCGAGATCCTGCGTCTTGAGGCCACGGAGCCGCGCGGCTCGAGTCCCTTGCTCAAGGAGAAGCGCCGGGGTACCTACCACTGTGCGGGCTGTGACCAAGCGGTATTCCGCTCCGAGACCAAATACGATAGCCGCACGGGGTGGCCGAGCTTCTGGGCGCCGATCGAGGATGCGATCGGAACCCGTGAAGATCGCTCGTTGCTGTTCGTGGTCCGCACCGAAGTGCATTGCAGCCGCTGTGGCGGACATCTCGGCCATGTGTTCGAAGATGGCCCCAGGCCGACCGGTTTGCGTTACTGCATCAACGGCGCGGCGCTTACCTTCGTGCCCGCCTGACGGGCGGCGCGCCGCCCGTCAGGCGGGCATTCGCAACAGGCCGAGCTCACACCCACCCGGTTTCGGTGCTACTCGCCGGGTCGTAAATCGCCGAAAGGAGGCCGTAGCGGGCGCACGCGGGTGCCGGGGCGGATTCGATTTGCCAACGGATGTTCGGGCGCGAGCTCCAGTGCCGCGATGATCTCGGTCGGGGGCTCATAGCAGCAGCTTCCCGGCGTCATGCGCTCGATGGTGATGACCCGGTGGTCGGGTCCGATCCAGGCGATGAGCAGGGGCGCGGTGACGTTTGTCATGTGGAAGTGCGAGATTTGGGCATAGCGATAGCGAAAATAAATGAGTTCGCGGCGGATCTGCCGCCGGGTGGCGTATTGAAAGCCAACACCCCGATCGTTTGAGGTGGCGCCGATGCGTGCGGTGGTGGCTTGGCTATCGATCAAGAGCTCACCGACGGGCAAATCGGCTACGCTGCGCCGCGGCCGCTCGGTGAGGCCGTAGCCGCAGGCGACTAGCACGACTCCGGCGATTACGGTGGTAAGCACGCTTTTATCCATTGGCAAGCCTCCCGCAGAGATGTGTCGGATTTACAGTACGGGTATCAGGCAAACTTTTGTCCAGAGAAATCGGCGCTATACACGCCGCCTCCGCCAGACTGACCCAAAGACAGGAAATAAGTACCGTATGCGCAGGAAATAATTTCTGTATTGATCTATATTTATTTCTGTTTTTAGAGTATATTACAAGTTGTTTTCAGCTCGATTCGAGCGAATATGGCGGAGGCCAAAATGTACTTGAATATGAATGTAGAAGAGACCAGAACGCATAGAAATCAGACCTCAGGCAACTGGCACATCTTCATGGGCAAGGCACGGCAGCAGTGGGGTATGCTCACCAATGACAATGAGGATCTCAGCAAGGGATACGAGCGGGAGATGGCCGGGAGATTCCAGAAATTCTATGGTATCAGCAAGGAAGAAGCTGATCTGGAGATCAAAAACTGGGTAAACTAAGTAGCTTAAATAGTTATCTAGGGAACCTTTAATCAATCACCTTCTCGTCATTCCGGAGAAAGCTGGAATCCAGTAAAATCAATAGCCTGGACGCCGGTGTGACGAATAAATCAGATGCTCCCTGGTTGTGTGGTTAGACAAAGCTAATTGAGGCTTGTCGGGCGGGGAAACAAAAACGGCTTCACAGAAGCCGATTTCTCCCGCCCAGCCATGCGGCAAGTAGCTTATCGAAGAAACGCTGCAATCCTCACATTAGTTTGTTGACGCTACCAGCCTCAGGATGACGGTTTTGTAGTGTTAAATTACCGACTCCAAAAGGACCAATCGTACACGATTAGCTGCGGAACTTGGGTTGTATGCTTCCCGTGAAGTCGAGCGCCGCTATTACGCTGCACCGGATCTTGGCTGCGTCGCAGTGTCGGTGCGCTGGCGCAACAAACTCCAACCGCCGGCGGTGTTCGGTTTTGCCAATAGAATATTTGGAGGTGCACAGGGGGGGCAGCGCAATAGTAAGCTGACGTTATCGCTCGCCTCGGTGGAGGCCTGGAGCATGGCTACCTCCCCTATCATGCCCGATGTGAACTGGCGCAGGGTCTTCGACGTCGTATTGAACCCGAAGCCCGATCCGGCGTTGGATGAGGCGATCGCCGCCAAGGCGCGTGATCAGGCTCCGGTGGTCTGGCTGCTCGGGAAGGTGCAGTCCGGCAAGACCTCCATCGTGCGGGCCATTACCGGCGCTGTGGAGGCGGAAGTAGGAGTCGCCTTCAAACCGTGCACGCGCCACTCACGCCTCTATGAATTTCCGCAAGACGTGCCGGTGGTACGTTTTCTGGATACCCGTGGCTTGGGTGAAGTGGCCTATGATCCTGTCGAGGATCTGGCCCTGGTGAAAGGCTCGGCGCATGTGGTCGTGGCGGTGGCACGCGCGTTGGATCCGCAACAAGCGGTTATTTTGGAAGTGCTGCACGCGGTGCGCCGCCGTCATCCGGATTGGGCGGTGGTGCTGGTACAGACTCGGCTGCACGATGGCTACCCCGATAGCCGCGATCATCCACCGTATCACGAGTTGGCTGACGCGCCGGGTTTGGACGATTTGCGCCGCGCGCTCGAGGTGCAGGCAAGCCAATTCCGCCGCCTGCCCGGTAAGGGGATGTTCCGGGCGGTCGCGGTGGATCTGACCCGGCCGGAGGATCAGTTCAGCGACCCGCACTACGGTTTGGAGGTGTTGCTGGACGCCCTGGATGAAGCCTGCTTGGAAGGGCGTACTACCCTTATCCGGGATCTTGGCCGGGCCGTTCGCGATGCCCGTTTGGCGCGAGCACATCCGCATCTGCTCGGTTATGCCACGGCCGCTGGTGTGAGCGATCTGCTCCCACTAATGGGTTTCGTCACCGTGCCCACCCTGCAGGGTAAAATGCTGCACAGCATCGCGGCGCTCTATGGCATCGGGTGGGACCGCCGCACGCTCAAGGAGTTCGTGGGCTCGTTGGGTGCGGGTACGGTGTTGGGCGTCGGCGCTCGTTTTACCGCCCGACAGTTTATGAAACTGATCCCGGTCTATGGGCAACTTGCCGGGGCTGCAACGGCCGGAGCGGCCAGTGCGGCGCTCACCTACGCATTGGGCCGAGCAGCTTGTTATTACCTGGAGCAGGCCCGGCTGGGCCGGCACGACCCGGCTGGTGTAGCCAGCACGTACCGGGGCGCGTTAAAGGACGCTTACGCCAAGTTTTATCGCCGTGCTGCCAGCGCACCGCGGGCGGAGAATAACGATCCGGGAGCGGTGCCATGAGCCGACAGCCGGCGGTGTGGCGCCGCGGGTGGGCGGTGTGGCTGGCCTTGGCGGCGCTCGTGCTGCCGTTCTTGGCACTGATTCCATTCGGTGTCTTGTGGTTGTGGGAGCAGGGCTGGCTGTTGGCGTGGTTGGGAGTAGCTGCCGGGCTGGCACTGAGCGGCTACGGTTACGCGCACTGGTTGTGGCGCCAGATCGCGCATGCTCAGGCCTCAGAACAGATGCAAGAGCCGGATGAGGCGTTAGCGGTACCGGATGCCGACTGGTCACCGCACGATCTGGCGGCTTGGGAGGCGGTACAGGCGCTCGCTGCCCAGGTGGACAAGGATATCGTCGCCGACCATCGTTTGATGCTCGCCACCGCCCGCCGCGTCATCGAACAGGTGGCACGGCACTATTATCCGGAGGAGCGTCATCCCATCTGGCGTTTTACCGTACCGGAAGCATTGCTGCTTACCGAGCGGATCAGCGCGCGGTTGCGCCAGGCGCTGCTGGATCATGTGCCGGGATCGCACATGATTCGTGCCGGCCAGCTGCTGCGGCTGTGGGAGTTCAAGCCTGCTGCCCAGCGTGGCGCCAAGGTGTTCCGCAGCGTGACGCTCGCCTACCGTCTGGCGCGACTGGTGAACCCGGGTTGGGCGCTGCTTGCCGAGGCCCGCGAGCGGCTGCTTGCGGCGGCTCTGGGTGATGCCGGAGACTATTTGCGCCGCAGGGGTGCTCAGATCTGGGTAGAAGAGGTGGGGCGGGTCGCCATCGAGTTGTATTCGGGACGGCTGCAGATGGATGCTGGGCAGTTGCGTGAGGCGGTTGGGCGAGAGCCATTCGGGGCGGGTGTGCCGGCGGCCGAGCTGCCCGGTCCGCTGCGGCTGGTAGTGATAGGCCAGACCCAGGCCGGCAAGTCCAGTCTGGTGAACGCCCTGCTCGGAGAGTTGGCCGCCGGTGTGGACGTGCTGCCGTTGACCGCCACCTGCCGCGGCTACGAGGTGCGACGTGAAGGGGTGTCGGAGGCGGTGCTCATCGACACACCGGGGCTGGAGGGTGAGGCGGGCCTGGAGCGAATAGTAGATCGCGCCTGCGACGGTGATTGTTTGTTGTGGGTGGTGGCGGCGCATCGGGCCGACCGCGCCCTGGATCGGGCTGCGTTGACGGCCGTGCGAGCGCGCTTTGCGGCCGACCTGCGGCGTATCCCACCGCCCTTGCTAGTGGTGGCGAGCCACGTGGACCGGCTCTCGCCGGCACGGGAATGGGCGCCGCCCTACAATGTCAACGAGCCCGACCGCCCCAAGGCGATTGCGATCCGCGCGGCGCTGGAGGCAATCGCCACCGACCTGCAGGTGCCGCTCGATACCGTGGTGCCCGTGCGACTGGATCCACCAGCCGCACTCTACAATATCGAGCTCCTATGGGCGCTGTTGATGCAGCGCTTCGAGCGCGCCCGCCGGGGGCGGGCGTTGCGGATCCGCCAATCCATCCCGTCGCGGCATTGGCCGCGTATACTGCAACAGGCCGTTCGTGCGGGTTTGGGAGTAAGTCGCAATCGGCCGAGTTGACCGGCCGCGCTCCTCGATCGCTCGTCCAGCGCCTTGGCAGGGAGCGCCGGGATCAACCCGGCTGACCGGCGGCCTGTCGTTGTTGTCCTTCCTCTCCGAATAACTCCAACAGCCGTGGAATGAATCGCCCGAGTTCGAGGGTCATGATGGCGAAGTCGGCATCGAAACGCTCTGCGGCGGTCTCCGGCTCCCGGTCACCGGCCTCCTCCTGGACGATGTCGAGGAATTTGAGTCGTTTTACCGAAAGGTCGGCATCCAGGATGCACGCAAGGCGTTGCTCCCAAGTGGCGGCCAGCCGGCGTGGGCGCTTGCCGGCCTTGATATGGCCCTTGATCTCGCCGGCAGCCAGATTCTGGCGTTTGGCACGGATTTCGGAGCCGGCTTTGTGGGGGTCTTCGAGCACGGTCTCTTCGCCGAGCTCGATATCCGCCGGGGTGCGCTCATGGGCGAGCCACCACGTCATCACGCTTTGCGGGTTCACCGCCGCCTGCAGTGGCCGGATGGGTAGGGAGCCGAGGCTGGTGCGCAGCAGCTCCGTGAGCTCTTCGGCCTGCCGCCAGCTCGCTGCGTCGACCACCAGCCAGCCATTGTGTGGATCGATGTAGGCAAAGATCCGCTTGGTATACGTAAATGATCGAGGCAGCAGCTCCAAAGTGATCTCCTCTTTCATGCGGCTTTTCTCGCGCCGCCCAAGCGGGCGCAGTTCCCGTTCCTCACGCTCGGCTACACGCTCTTCCAGTACGTCGCGGATGACGGCTGGCGGCAAAACGCGCGTTTCTTGCTGCAGACAAAGCAGCAGTGCGCCGTTGGCGGCGTGTACTAGCTGACGGGCTTGTCGTCCAAGCGGCGCCACCCATCCCTGCGCGGCGAAATCGGCGCGGCCAATGGGCTGAGAGGTGAACTGCGCAAGCTTTTGCTCCAGCGCCTCGGCCGTAAACGTAAACCCCTCGGTCAGATCATAGATACACAGATTCTTGAACCACATCGCCGGCGATCTCCTCCGTTCGCTGCAAATAAACGCATCCTGTCAGCGCCGCCTGGATTGGCATGGCGGCCTCGGCTAACGAGCAAGTTCGGCAAAGCGCTTCCGCACCTTAAGCCGAGTGTTTGGCGCATGCGCGATGAGTCCGCTGCGATACGCAAGCCCATCGCCGTCCTGGGAATGTCCGGATAAAACCCCATGGATTTAAGCCCATGCGCTTATGAGCCGGGGCAGGGGACATGATAGACCAGGCGGGGTGTGGAGGGATGCGCGATTTTGCAGCTGGTCGTGCTTGCATGAGTTTGCCAAACTTGCAGACATGCACACTCCAGCGGATCGTCCTCGCATCGGAATCGCCCTGGGCAGCGGCTCGGCTCGGGGCTGGGCTCATATCGGTGTGCTGCGTGGGCTTGGCGAGCTCGGGCTCAAACCGGACCTGGTCGCCGGGACTTCCTGTGGTGCCATTGTCGGCGCCATTTACGCAAGTGGCCATCTAAGGATATTCGAGCGCTGGGTGCGTCGGCTGACCCGGCGCGAGGTCGTCAGCCTGTTGGATTTAGCCGTGGGCGGCGGCGGCGGGTTCTTCGAAGGAAGACGGCTGATCAATCTCTTTGTCGCAAGTTTCGGCGACTTACATTTCGATCAGTTACGACGGCCATTGGGTGTCGTGGCCACCGACCTCTATACCGGTCGTGAGCACTGGCTGCGGGAAGGTTCCGTGGTTGAGGCCATTCGGGCATCGATGGCTTTGCCGGGGTTGTTCACACCCTCATCCCAGAAAGGGAGGTGGCTTGTCGATGGGGGGTTGGTCAACCCCGTCCCGGTCTCACTCTGTCATGCTATGGGTGCGGATGCGATCATAGCGGTCAACCTAAATGGCGATTTGATTGGACGCCACCTACAGCCCGCTCTCGTGCAAGCCTCTTCCGTGCCGGATCCGGTCGATCCCGCTACGCGGGCCGCAGAGGAGTTCGAGCCCGGTCTGTTTGACCGGGTATCGACGCAGCTGCGTGAACGCGCCGCTATCCTCTTGGGTCAGTTCCGCGCCGGTTCGTCGGCATCGGGGCCTGGGTTGTTCGAGGTGATGACTACGGCGATCAATATCATGCAGGATCGCATAACCCGCAGTCGGATGGCGGGTGATCCGCCGGATCTGTTGCTCAGCCCTCGACTCTCCCGGATCGGGTTGCTGGAGTTCGCGCGCGGCGCCGAGGCGATCGAGGAGGGCTACAAGGTGGTGCGGCGTATGCAGCCTGCCATCCTTGATTTCATGGCAAGCATCGGCTACGAGCCCCAGAACCGGTGATCGTCGCGGCTATGCTAAGGTGATAAATTTATAAGCCGCATTCCTTGGGAGCTCTGATTGATTCGATAAACGCCCTTCGACAGACTCGGGCCCAGCGGCTAATTTAGTGATGTCCCATACTTTCTGAGCCGCGAGCTGGACGAACGGTCGAAGCATGAGCGGAATAAACCAGACTTCGCTTCAATACCATCAGCCATTGGAGGTGACATCGTGGCGAGGACCGAATCCACCATGCTGCCGCTGGGCACGCAAGCCCCTGATTTCTTGCTCTACGATACCGATGAGAACATGGTTGCCCTTGCGGACTTCGATGAAGCCGAGGCGCTGCTGGTCATGTTCCTTTGTAACCATTGCCCCTATGTCAAGCATATTCAGCATGGTCTGGTCGAGTTTGCTCGTGAATACCAGGCGAAGGGGCTGGCGATCGTTGCGATCAGCTCGAACGATGTCGAGAAGTATCCGGATGACAGCCCGGAGCGCATGAAGGAGGAGAAAGAACAGGCTGGCTACCCGTTTCCGTATCTGTACGATTACACTCAGGATGCCGCTTTGAGTTATCGTGCGGCGTGTACGCCGGATTTTTTTCTCTTCGATCGGGAGCGCCGCTTGGTCTATAGGGGACGATTCGACTCCAGCAGTCCGGGCAAATCGGACCCCGTCACGGGCGAGGATTTGCGGCGGGCGGTGGATGCGCTGCTCGCCGGAGCCGAGCTACCGGAGCCGCAATATCCCAGCATCGGTTGCAATATCAAGTGGAAGCCGGGCAATGAGCCGGAGTATTACCAGGGTAAATTCGAGGGCCGTTTGAATAGCTGAGCCGGTCACGGTCGGCTTTTTTCAAATACGCATGCGCTGGCGTATTCGATCATTGCGGCGCAGCTGCTCGAGTTCGTCCTGTGTGGGTAGCGCCGGTCGATCGCGATGGCGATCGACGATGCAGAGAAAGCCGAGCGGCTCGCCGCGGCTGGCGTGGAATTGATGGAAGGCGCCGGGGGCGATGTAGATACAATCATGGCGGTCGATTGCCTCCACCCGATTACCTAAGATGACCTCGCCGCTCCCGCGTAATACCACCACCGTGTGCGGATGTTGGTGGTGTTCGAGAGTCGAATAACCTCCCGGTTGGAGCTCGAAGTAACGGGTGAGGAAGTTGATCGCTTGCTCGTCCGCGCCCTCGCCGAGCAAGGACTGACGGGTAATGGCTTGAAAATGGCTGCCCTCGGCCTTGTACTCCCGCAGCGGCACGCCTTGCCAGCGGTAACCTTTTGCCCGAACAACCTTGGATTTGTCCATATTGAGTTCAATCAGCCGCCAAAATGGCCTGCTTCAGCTTCCGGGAGGCTGTGACCAGATCGTTTTGTCCGTAGAGGCTGCCACCGATGAGAAAGATCGTGTCTGGGCCATAGCGCTTGGCCCAAGCGGCGGCCCGGTCGATGCTCATACCCCCGCCCGGCGTGGGAAAGCTGGCTGTCAGCTCGCCCAGCGGTTGCCGTAGGTGCTGATTGATTCTCTCACACAATGCCCGGCTGAAGCCAAATCGGCCGCCTGCATTGGGATAGATCACCGCATCGGCCCCCGCGATTCTAAAGAGATCGCCTAAAAGCACTTCGGCCGCAATCCCGTGGCTTGGGTGTAGGTAAGCCCCGGTAAGCGCTGGGTGGGCCATGATCACCAGGCCGAACTGGTCACGGATCCAGCGCATCGCATCCAAGCCGGTCAGCCAGGGATTGACGAGCACACCCACGCAGCCGGCTTGCTGAGCATGGCGCGCGCGCTCAGCGAGCTCCCATGGCGCGGCGGTTACGTTGGGAAAGTACAATGTCCGGCCACCGACGTCGCGGTTGGTGGCGTTGATCGCAGCTTGACAGGATTCGACCCGTTCCTTGAAAGGGGCACTTGCCTGATTGGCAAGGCCGTGGTCATCTTTGACGATGTCGAGACCGCCCAAGGCGAAATCTCGGCACAGGCGCGCCAACTGTACCGGGCTTAAGCCCATCGGTTTGAGTGCGGTCGCCAATAACGGACGATTCTCGATCCCCGTGAGGCGGCGCACTCCAGCGATGCCGTGGCCGGGTCCACCGAAAGCCTCCAGCAATTGACTCGGCCAGTGAATGCCCACGATGCGGATGCCGTGTTTGAGCGAAATGTTGCCGAAGAGCACGTTCAGGCATTGAGTGAGCTCCGAGCCGATGCTTTCCACAGAATAGGAGATGCGCGCTAGGTATTGGTCTTGCTCTCCTGCGGCAATCGACTCCACACGGCCGACCATGCGCTCCATCACACCGTCAGGGACAAGCTCTCGCGGCAGCTCCGCGGTGTGTGCTCCAGAGCGATGTCTCGAGCCTTGGATTCTGCTGATTCGCCCTGCGACAGGGTAAGGCGGTAGACGACTTCGAATCGCTTGGCCCTAGTGCCCGTATTACTTGATCCGTGTGATCGCAAACCGATCGATCCTCTGGAAACTCTGGCGCTTGGCAATGATACGCCCCCTGAGCAGGGCTTTCCGAGGTTGCTCTGTTGCTCTTATCTTGCAGGTCACTGGTAGTGTAGGCTTTTGGTGAGTCCGATATAAAGGGCCGGACAATCGCACAGTCGAACAGCCGCTTCCAGGCGCAACTGGCGCGGTCAAATTCAAGGTATGGATCAAATGTTCAAAACCGAGAGTGAGTCGGTTCGCATTGACCGGTGGCTCTGGGCGGCACGGTTTTTCAAGACTCGGCGGCTCGCCGTTGATGCCATTAAAGGTGGCAAAGTCAGTGTGAACGGTGTGCGGGCCAAACCGGCGAAAGAGCTGCGGGTCGGTTCCGAGGTCCGTGTGACCAAGGGTTCATATGAATTCGTAGTGGTTGTTCAGGCACTGGCCGAACAGCGCGGTCCCGCAGTGGAGGCCCAGAAGCTTTATCAGGAGTTGGCCTCGAGTATCGAGCGCCGCCAGCGTGTAAGAGAACAGCATAGAATTGCGGCGGCGGCCATGCCACGTGTGGATCATCGACCCGATAAGCGCGCCCGGCGCCGCTTGGCGGAGTTCAAACGTAAGCCAGACGGATGAATTCAGGCTTTACGGCAAGCGCGGCGCATATAGCGGAAACACAGCCACTATAATCCTCCGCCGCGCAACCCCCGCTCGCTGGCGAGGGTTGCCGGGGCGTATAGCGCTTGCGAAACGATGAAACTCGCCCGCTAATCGAACGAACGTTGCAGCTCGGCCAGCATCGCTTGGTAGACCGCGTCGCCGGGTTCGGCCACGGCGCCCGTGCTGGGTTCCCAGCTCGTCGTCCAGACTACGAGGGTCGTATTATCCTCGGTAATCGGTACGGCCCGGATTTCGCCGACGAATTCTTGGACATTATCCTTCGAGGCGGAATCGGTACCGACGTCGATACGGTACCGCATGATCCGCGCCTGGTCGTCCAGACCGATCAGAGTCTCGTAGAAGGTTCCGTTGATGATGCGCTTGGCGCCGATCTGGTTGCCGGCGTAAGCACCCACCGGCTCACACTCGACCTCGTCTGCCGCCCAGGACATGTCGTGGAAGTTCCGCAGTGCGCCCCACACCCTATTGACGGGGGCGTCGACGACGACCGAATTGAAGCAGCCCATGTCTCGCTCCTTCTGTTCAAGCAATTAACGATTCTCTATCTCGCCGCGCGCTCGCACGAGCAGCCCGGACGGCTAAATTAATGCTGAAAATAGTGTAGATGACGCATCGAATGAAGTCTATGACAACAAATGCACGCCGCCGGCGTCGCTGATCAGCAAAGGATTCAGCCGCATTTGCCGCATTGCAGCGGGCTATAAATCGGCGGTTGGCCGAGATTGAACGATACCCGGGCTCGAGGAGCGGTTGCAAACGGATCCCCGCTCGGCCAGGAATTCACCGAGAAGGCGCGCCGTGTATGAGCCTTCGCCTACCTGGGCGACCGTCTCTGGTGTTCCCTCCGCCACAATTCGGCCCCCACCTTGGCCGCCCTCGGGGCCCAAGTCGATGAGCCAGTCGACTTCGGCAATCATATCCAGATTATGCTCGATGACGATCACGGTGTTGCCAGCGGCCACGAGTCGGTGCAGCACGCGGATGAGCTTTTCCACATCAGCCGTATGCAGTCCCACCGTGGGTTCATCCAGAAGGTAAAGCGTATGCGGCGGGTGGCCGCGGCATTCACCAGGCCGGGCTTTGGCGAGTTCCGTGACGAGTTTGAGGCGCTGCGCTTCCCCACCGGAGAGCGTGGGGCTCGGCTGACCGAGGGCCAGATAGCCAAGCCCCGTGTCCTGGAGCAAGCGCAGAGCATGCTGGATTTTGCTGTGAACCCCGAAGAACTCGGCGGCTTCGGCGACGCTCAGCCGCAGCACAGCGCCGATGGACTGGCCGCGGTATTCGACGGCCAAGGTCTCCGGCGTAAAGCGCAGCCCGTTACACAGATCGCAGCGCAGAGTGACATCCGGCAGGAAACTCATCGCCACCCGCTGCAGGCCCTGACCCTCGCAGGCCGGACAACGGCCGTCCTTGGTATTAAAGGAGAAGCGCCCTGGACCATAGCCGCGCACGCGTGCCTCTTCGGTTTGCGCGAACAGGCGGCGGACATCATCCCAGAGGCCGACATAAGTAGCCGGGCAGGAACGCGGCGTT
>JAGFJL010000171.1 GCA_024102725.1 Nitrococcus mobilis | reverse complement strand
TGCCAAATCAATGCCAATGCGCTTGACTGTCATGTGGACTCCCCTTCTTCCGCAATTGGTAGTTTTCACTTTCCAATCTGGCACACTACGATGCCGAGAGAGGAGGGGGAGTCCATATCATCTGATCAATTACCTTCTCTAAGTCAGCTGCCCCCTAAGGAGACTCTGAAAATTCCGTTCATGCTTCGACAAAGTCAGCATGAACGGAATTTTATATAAAGCAATTTCCAAGGCGCGCTCCTGAGTCCGCCACAGGCTCTGCGCGAACGGGAGCAATGAATCAGCTTCCCTTTCGCCGTTGAGTCAATTATATACGCGGCCCAATGTTCATCACCTAGCTACGGTCTAGCGGAACCTCCCAAACGATACGGTTTGTCACGGCTGGAGTTGACCCGTTCCCGCATCTGCTTTCCCGGTTTGAAATGCGGCACGTATTTCCCCGGCAAAACCACTGGCTCGCCGGTTTTTGGGTTTCGCCCGATTCGAGGCGGACGGTGATGCAGGGAGAAACTGCCAAACCCCCGAATTTCGATTCGCTCGCCGGAGGAAAGAACCTCGCTCATATGCTCGATCAGCGTCTTTACGGCAAGCTCCACATCCTTGTAGGCGAGATGCTGCTGATTGGCAGCAATGAGCTCGATCAACTCAGACTTGGTCATCATGTCTACCAACAAACTCGAGGCATAGTGCCGCTAGCCATTCGTCAATCAGGCCGGACGGCCATCTGACGTCTTCAGCACGGGTAGGAAGCCGCACCGGGCGACCATAATGCATTCGGATCGACAGCCACAGTCACGGAATATTCACTCGTCTTCGGCATCTTGAGGACGGTTATCCATCTGCTCCTTGAGCAAGTCACCCAGCGTGGTGGTGCCCGCGCTGGAGGGACGCGCATAATCTTCCACGGACTCACGTTCCGTTTGCTGATCCTTCGCCTTGATGGATAAATTGATCATGCGGTTACGCCGATCGACCGCCATGAACTTAGCTTCTACAATATCACCTTCTCCGAGCGCCGTACGCGCATCGTCAATCCGTTGCCGGGCGATATCCGCAGCGCGCAAATAACCCAAAACTTCGCCGCCGAGCTCAATAACCGCCCCTTTGGAATCCACCTCTTTGACGCTCCCCTTGACAAAGCTACCCTTCGGATGCTCGGCTACCCAGGAGGACAGCGGATCCTGTTCGAGTTGTTTGATGCCCAGCGAGATTCGCTCGCGCTCCGGATCCACCGAAAGTACCACGGTCTCCACCTCTTCACCTTTTTTATAGCGCCGCACGGCCTCTTCACCCGTGATGTTCCAGGAGAGATCCGAGAGATGAACCAACCCGTCGATACCGCCTGCAAGGCCCACGAAAATCCCAAAATCCGTGATTGACTTGATCTGGCCGCTGACGTGATCGCCCTTGTTATGCTTGGCGGCAAACTCGTCCCACGGGTTGGCCTGACATTGCTTCATGCCCAATGAAACCCGGCGTCGCTCCTCGTCGATATCGAGGACCATGACCTCCACTTCCTCGCCAATGGTTACCACCTTGGCGGGATTGACGTTTTTGTTGGTCCAGTCCATCTCGGAGACGTGTACCAACCCCTCGACACCCTCCTCGATTTCGACAAAGGCCCCGTAGTCGGTAATATTGGTCACCCGACCAAAGACCCGGCTGCTCTCGGGATAGCGCCGAGCAATGTTCTCCCACGGATCTTCCCCCAACTGCTTCAGACCCAGAGAGACACGGTTGCGCTCACGATCGAATTTAAGCACCTTGACATCGACTTCATCGCCGACATTGACGACCTCGGAGGGATGTTTTACCCGCCTCCAGGCCATATCCGTGATATGCAGCAGACCATCGATACCACCCAGATCGACGAATGCCCCGTAATCGGTGAGATTCTTGACGATCCCTTTGAGAACCTGACCTTCCTGGAGCTTCTCCAGCAGCGCCTCGCGCTCGGCGCTGTATTCTTCCTCCACCACGGCGCGGCGGGATACCACGACATTGTTGCGTCGCGGATCGAGCTTGATGACCTTAAACTCGAGATCCTTTCCCTCGAGGTAAGTGGTGTCACGTACAGGCCGTATATCCACCAGCGAGCCCGGCAAGAAAGCACGAATATGCCCCAGATCGACAGTGAAGCCACCCTTGACCTTGCCACTAATCTGACCGGTCACGCTCTCGTTGGCTTGGTAAGCCTTTTCGAGATGCGTCCAAGCTCGCGCCCGTTTGGCCTTCTCACGCGAGAGGCGGGTCTCACCGAAGCCGTCCTCCACCGCATCCAGCGCAACCTCGATATCGTCGCCGACGTTCACCTCAACCTGGCCGTCATCGTCGACGAACTGTTCGAGGGGGATAATCGCCTCGGACTTCAAGCCCGCATTGACGATGACATCTTCGCCCTCAATCGCCACGACTTTACCCATCACAATCGCGCCGGGTCGTAAATTCGCCTGGGTCAGGCTCTCCTCGAAAAGTTCTGCAAAGCTTTCGCTCATGGGTGCGTTGATCCTAGACCGTAATCAGTCAGAAGTGCTGCGTGAATTAATGAATACGCCCGCTCACCCGCGATTGACTTGCGTTGAGCCGGCCCATTCCGCCTCGCCAGGAAACCCTGAAGGTATTCGTTAACCGGTGAAATCCGAATGCCCAGGCTTTTGATTTTCCGGATTACGCGAATCTTCCCTGATTTGCGCCCTTCGGGCCTGCCTTCGACAATCCAAATCCGCTCCTTCGGATTTGTCCGGTTACAAGAAAGCAGCAAGCTTGCTCAGAGTCTCCGCAAGAGCCTTCAGCAACGCCGCAGTCAAAGTGTATAACCGCTGCACCGCCGAATCTGGCTCAATACCATATTCACTACCGCCTCCACCGACTTCCCCGTAGTATCCAAAATAACCGCATCGGGGGCCGGGACCAGCGGCGAAACCGAGCGCGTGCAATCCCGCACGTCGCGCGCCTCAATTTCCCTTAAAATGGGTCTGATCGTACCACTAATGCCCTGTTCCATCAACTGTTTATAGCGCCTGCGGGCACGCTCTTCCACACTGGCCGTGAGGTAGATTTTCACCAGGGCATCAGGAAAAACCACCGTACCCATATCGCGGCCGTCCGCCACCAATCCGGGCGGCCGTCGAAATGCACGTTGGCATTGTAATAACGCGCCTCGCACCGCCGGCAATGCCGCCACCTGGGAAGCTCGCTTACCGCAGGTTTCGCTGCGGATTGCCTTGGTGAGGTCATCACCATCGAGCAGCACCTGTAACTTACCGCGCTCGTCCAATCGAAAATCCACGACCATGGTGCGGGCAATTCCGAGCAGAGCCGTGACATCGTCCATAGCCACACCTGCACGCTCGGCACTCAGCGCAAGTACTCGGTAGATCGCACCACTATCCAAGAGATGCCAATGTAAGCTTTCGCTGACCAGCCGGGCCACCGTGCCCTTACCGGCCCCGCTGGGACCATCCAGCGTCAGTACCGGCACCTCAGCGTTGCACATCGGCAACCTCAGATCGGATTCCGAGCCCGGCACCTGCGGCCAACTCTACGAAATCCGGAAACGAAGTGTCGACGTTACGACAATCGTCAATAACGACCTCGGCATCGGCACGTAGCGCCGCCATCGCAAAAGCCATGGCAATGCGGTGATCGCCGTGGGCGTGGATACGCCCACCATGAGGTGTCCCGCCGATGATGCGAATACCATCCACCTGCGGCTCCGCCGTGATACCCAATGCCTGCAGCCCTGCAGCCATTACCGCAATCCGATCGCTCTCCTTGACCCGCAGCTCCTCGGCTCCTTGCAGCAGCGTCTCGCCCTCGGCGCAAGCGGCCGCCACGAAAAGGGCTGGAAACTCATCGATGGCTGCGGGAACCATCTCGGGTGTGATATGAGTGCCGTGCAGCGCAGCGTGGCGCACACGCAGATCCGCCACCGGCTCGCCCGCCATCCAGCGTTTATCGAGCACTTCGATATCGGCTCCCATCCGCTTCAGAATTGCGATCACTCCAGTTCGTGTCGGATTGAGGCCGACCTCCGTCAAGCAAAGATCGGAGCCGGGCGCGATGCTTGCCCCAACCAGGAAGAACGCAGCAGAGGAAATATCCGCCGGAATGACCAACAGCGGCATGGCGCGCAACCGCCCCCCTCCGTGCAAGCAAACACGGCCGGCACGGCAACCGATCTCATAACCAAAAGCAGTCAGCATGCGCTCGGTGTGATCGCGACTCGGCACCGACTCGATAACACAGGTCTCACCCTTTGCGTAAAGCCCAGCCAGCAATAAGCAAGACTTCACCTGAGCGCTTGCCACCGGCATTTCATAGTGAATGCCATGCAACACTTGGCCCCCCTTGATGCGCAACGGCGCGGTACCGGTGGCACCGCTCGTGACCCGAGCGCCCATCCGCAGCAATGGCTCGGTCACACGCTGCATAGGCCGCCGGCTCAACGAAGCATCCCCCGTGAGGACCGAATCAAAGCGCTGGCCGGCAAGCAACCCGCAGAGCAACCGCATAGCGGTGCCCGAATTACCAAGGTAGAATGGCTCCGGTGGCGCTTGCAAACCCTGTAGGCCGCGCCCTTCGATTACGAGCCGGCCGTGCGTTGGCCCGCTCATGGTAATACCCAGTGCCCGAAAAACAGCAAGCGTCGCCAAGACATCCTCGCCTTCCAACAGACCACGGATCTCGGTCGTACCCTCGGCCAGCGCCGCCAGCATCACAGCGCGATGCGAGATCGATTTATCACCCGGCACGCGCAGCTGGCCCGTTAACCGCCCACCGGGGCCGATCCGAAAGCGGCGGAGATCTTCGCTAGGCTCAGTCAAAGCACTCCCCTTGCGGTTTAAGCTGCAATGATAGGCGCGCGCCAGCGCCGATCGTGGCATCGAAGCGCGCGCAAACAACCCTCAACCCGACCACCCGTCAACGCTCAAGCAATGGCAGATATCGATCTCGCGCGGCCTTGGCATTGCGGAACACCCGTTCCAGCGCCTCTCCGTCCAAACACCGCACCAACTCGGTCAACGCACCGAGATCTTCCCGATAATGCTCCAGTGCCTCCAGTAACGCCGCGCGATTAGCAATGCAGATATCCCGCCACATAACGGGGTCGCTGGAGGCGATACGAGTGAAATCACGGAACCCGCCGGCGGCATACTGAAACATATCCTCGTCGCCGCCCCAGCGAGCCAGGGTGTCCACCAACCCAAAAGCGAGCAAATGCGGCAGATGCGAGGTCGCGGCCAGCATGCGGTCGTGATGATCGGCGCTCATGGAGATGACCTCAGCACCAACAGACTCCCACAGTCTCACCACCGTACTCACCGCCTGAGGGTCGGTCTGTGCGAGCGGCGTCAGGATCGTGCGCCGCTTTTGGAACAGCTCGGCAAAGGCTGCCCCGACCCCGCTTTTCTCCGTTCCGGCCACGGGGTGGCCGGGTACGAACCGCACCGGTATATCGCCGAATACGGCTTCGATGTCCTCGATCACACAGCGCTTTGCACTACCTACGTCTGTAACGATAGCCGCCGAATCCAAAGCATCACGGATGGTCACCAGCACCGACCGGACATTGCCCAAAGGCACACCGAGGACGATCATATCCGCCCCCGTCACGGCCCTAGCCGGGTTGGTTTGGTAACGATCTATGACGCCCAACTCCACGGCCCGCTGCAGATTGCTCTGATTACGTCCGCAGCCTACAATCTCTCCCACAATCCCGGCACGACGCAGCGCCAACGCCAATGAGCCACCGATGAGCCCTACGCCGATCACACAAAGACGAGAAATGTAGATCATGCACTCACCTCGAGCAGCCCGCGCGCATGGATCTGCCGCAGCGATGCCATAAAACGATCGTTTTCCTCGTCCGTGCCCAGGCTCACGCGCAGAAAACGCGGCAGCGCATAACCTGCGAGTGGGCGCACGATGATGCCGTCACGCAGCAACGCCTCGTTGACAGCCTCCGCCTCGCGCCCGATTTCGACACACAGAAAATTGCCCGCGGCCGGCAGCACGCGCAGATCAAGCCGGCGCAGGGCCTCGATCAGACGCTTGCGCTCGCGGTTGTTGAGCTCGACCGTGCGGGCGACATGCGCGGGGTCGGCTAAAGCCGCTGCTGCGCCCACTTGAGCAAGACTGTTGACGTTGAACGGATGGCGCACTCGATTGAGGAGTTCGGCGATATCGGCATGGCAAAGCGCATAGCCGACCCGCAGGCCGGCCAGCCCATGAGCCTTGGAGAAGGTTCGAGTAACGAGCAGGTTCGGGAACCGATCCAACCAGCCGCTGACTTCCCGATAGCCGGGCAGCCCTTGCGCATACTCCACATAGGCCTCATCGACGACGACGATCACATCGCCTGGCACCGTCTCCAGGAAAACCTCCAATTCCTCCGCCGTCAGCCAGGTACCGGTCGGATTGTTGGGGTTTGCCAAAAATACGACCCGCGTCCGCGGGGTGATACGCGCGGCCATTGCATCGAGGTCATGCCCATATGGCTGCCGATGTCCCGGCCGATTAGCGGGCGCCACGACGCCCTCGCCACCCGCACTGCGGGTAGCGATCGGATATACGGCAAAAGCATGCTGCGCATAGACTGCTTGGCGGGCAGGCCCTAAAAAGGTGCGGGCAACCAGGTCCAATAGATCGTTGGAACCGTTCCCAAGCAGAATCCGCTCGGGGGCAATCCCGTGTCGCTCGGCCAGGGCACTACGCAAGGCGTAACCATTGCCGTCGGGATAACGATGGCTTTCCTGCATCGCCTGCCGAACGGCTTCGACGGCCTTCGGACTCGGCCCCAACGGGTTCTCGTTGGAGGCCAGTTTGATAATTCGAGATTCACTGAGCCCATATTCCCGAGCCAATTCGCCGATCGGCTTGCCGGGCTGATATGGCTGCAAATCCCGCACCCCCGGGACCGCCAGATCGCAGAAATCGAACGTACCATCGGAGGCTGCCATGAACGCCACTCCATGTAGGCCCGCAACACGCCGGAAGGTTCAGCGCGCCGCCCGGGGGTAGGAGCCAAGAATCTTCAGCAGACTCGCCAGTTGCTGCATTTCGTCCAGAGCGCGCCGCAGATTCGAATCTTCGGCGTGGCCGAGGATGTCGATGAAGAACACATACTGCCACATACCTTGCCGCGACGGCCGCGACTCGATGCGGCTCATATTGAGCCCGTAGCGTGCCAGTGGCGCCAGCAGCGTCGCGAGACCGCCGGGTTTGTCGGCGCGAGAAACGACTATGGAGGTCTTATCCACACCGGTCGGCGGCGGCGAATGAGCACCGAGGACCAGGAAACGCGTCGTGTTGGCGGCGCCATCCTGTATATTCGAAGACAGCACCGTCAGACCATAACGCTGCATCGCCGCCTGCCCGGCGACGGCTGCTGACTGCGATGTCTCGGCCGCCAGGCGTGCCGCCTCCGCCGTGCTGCTCACCGGCAACCGCTGTGCCCCGGGCAAATGCTGATCGAGCCATGCCCGACATTGTGCCAGGCCCTGCGGGTGTGAGAACACTTGGCAAATGGCGCTCCAATCGGTTTCCATGGAGGCTAGGCAGTGCCGAATCGGCAGTTCCAGCTCGCCCACGATCTGCAGCGGTGAAACCATGAAGCAATCCAGCGTGTGTGTCACCACTCCTTCGGTGGAATTTTCAACCGGAACGACCCCGTAGTCCGCATTACCGGATTCCACTTCACGGAATACAGCATCGACACTCTCCAAGGCAAGCGCCCGAATGCCGTGACCGAAGTGCTTGAGCGCGGCCTCCTGCGTAAAGGTCCCCTCCGGCCCCAGGAAAGCCACTTGCAATGGTTGCTGCAGCGCCAGACACGCCGACATCAACTCGCGAAATAGGCGAATCACGTCCTCATCGGCCAACGGCCCGGCGTTGGCCGCACCGATCCGCTTGAGCACCTCCACTTCCCGGGCTGGCCGATAGAGATCGCCGTCTTCCCCGGCCGCACGTTTGATACGAGCTACCTCTTGGGCCGCCTGTGCCCGTTCGTTGATCAGGCGCAGGATCTCGTCGTCGATCGCGTCGATCCGGGCTCGCACGCTTTCCAGCTTAACGGTTTCGCTCATGGCTCCGCGCCAGCTCGAACGAGTTCATGCCCCCATCACTCGATGACCCGCACGGCAAGGACCCCTTCAGTGGCGCGAATCCGCTCAACCACCTCGGTCGTGATCTTACCCTCGACATCGGCCACCGTGTAGGCCAAATTGCCTTTGGCTTTGTTGTACATATCTTCGATATTCAGGCTGGCCTCCGCCACGGCCGTTGAGATCTGGCCGAGCATGTTCGGCACATTGGCATTGACCACGGTCAGCCGATCACCCTGACCGGTGCGCGGCAGGACAATTTCGGGGAGATTGACCGAATTGCGGACGTTGCCTGCTTCCAAATACTCACGCACCTCATCAGCCACCATAACCGCACAATTATCCTGCGCCTCGTGCGTGGAGGCGCCGATGTGCGGCAAAGTAATGCAACGCGGGTGATCCTTGAGCGCATTGGTTGGGAAATCACAAATATACGCATGCACTTTGCCGACGTTCAGGGCCTCCACCACCGCGGCTTCATCGACAATTCCGGAGCGGGCGAAATTGAGCAGCACCACACCCTCACGCATCAACCCCAGACGCTTGGCATTGACCAGGCCGCGCGTGGCGTCGTTCTCGGGCACATGGAAGGTAATCATGTCCGCCTCAGCCATCAGCTCGTCGACGCTGTAGACCGGTTGCACGTCCGAAGCGAGCCGCCAGGCGCTGCGCACCGTGATTTGCGGGTCATAGCCGATGACTTTCATACCCATGGCACGGGCGGTATTCGCCACCAGCACACCAACGGCGCCGAGACCAATGACGCCCAGGGTGCGGCCGGGCAACTCGAAGCCCACGAAGCGCTTCTTGCCGGCCTCGGTCAAATCGTTAATCTCGCGATCGCTGCCCGTCAGGTGGCGAGCAAACTCCCAAGCCTGACAAATGTCGCGGGCAGCCAAAAACATGGCGGCCACCACGAGTTCCTTGACGGCATTGGCATTCGCGCCTGGCGCATTAAATACCGCGATACCCCGCTCGCTCATCTGCGCCACCGGGATGTTGTTCACTCCGGCCCCTGCTCGGCCGACCGCCTTGAGCGTCCCCGGAATCTCCATTCCGTGCATGCTCGCCGAGCGCAGCAAAACGGCATCGGGATTCTGGGTTTCCGAGGAGATCTCATAGCGGTCGCGGGGTAGGCGCTCCAGGCCCTTAACCGAAATATTGTTCAGGGTTAGGATCTTGTACATGGGCAGAGCCTTTTGTCAGCAAGGACGGGGCATTTCGACGTTTAGTCACGCATTCGCGCATCAACCGTAGCGCTGCTCGAAGTCACGCATGAATGCGATCAACGCATCCACACCCGCCTCGGGCATGGCGTTATAGAGGCTGGCGCGCATCCCGCCGACGCTGCGGTGCCCCTTCAGCGCGAGCAGCCCCTCGGATTTGGCCGCGGCGAGAAAGCGCTCATCAAGCGTTTTTTCCGCCATTACGAAGGGCACATTCATCCAGGAACGGCAGGCCGGGTGCACCGGGTTGCGATAAAAATCGCTGCCATCGATGGCCGCATAGAGCTTGTCGGCCTTGCGTTTGTTCACCTGCGCCATCGCCTCCAGCCCACCTTGACGCTTGAGCCATTGGAACACCAAGCCGGCAATGTACCAAGCATAGGTGGGCGGCGTGTTCAGCATGGAATCGGCCTCGCTCTGCCGGCGATAATCCCATACCGCCGGGGTGGCCGGCATAGCCTTGCCGATGAGATCTTCGCGCACGATCACCACCGTCAGCCCAGCGGGGCCGATGTTTTTCTGCGCGCCGGCGTAGATCAAACCGAAGCGGGCGACATCGATTGGTCTCGATAGCAGCGTCGAGGACATATCCGCCACCAACGGCACTTGCTCGACTTGTGGCACCCAGTGGAACTCAACGCCGCTTATCGTCTCGTTGGGGGTATAGTGCAGGTAGGCCGCATCCGGGCTTGGGCGCCAATCGGCCTGCGGCGGGATACTCATAGGATCGCCATCGCCACCGGTAGCCACGACATTGACCGTGCAATGTTTTTTGGCCTCGGCGATGGCTTTCTTTGACCAGTTGCCGGTATCGACATAATCCGCACATGCCCGGCCCGACAACAAATTCATGGGTATAGCAGCGAATTGCCCCGTAGCCCCCCCCTGCAGAAAAAGGATGCGGTGGCTATCGGGCACGCGCAGCAGATCCCGCAAATCCTGTTCGGCCCGGGCCGCAATCGTAATGAACTCCTTGCCGCGATGGCTCATCTCCATTACCGATAGACCGCACCCCTGCCAGTCCAGCATGGACTCCTGAGCCTCACGCAATACCGCCTCGGGCAAAACGGCCGGACCGGCGCTGAAATTATAAATTCGCGACATCACTACTCGCCCCCACGTCTTGTTCGACAAGATTCCGTTCCTCGCCCAAACACGGCGCAGCAAGAGGCTCAACAAGCATCCTCGTCCTCCTCCTCGGTGCCGTTGAGCGGCTCGATCCGAGCCACTCCGGCGAGCCGCTCCTCACCGCCCAACGCAATCAGCTTCACCCCTTGGGTATTGCGGCTGACGATAGAGATCTCCGCCACTGGGATACGCACCAACGTGCCGGCGTTGGTGATCAGCATCACCTCATCCTCCTCGGTCACCTGCGCCGCACCGACAACATTACCGTTACGCTCCGAGGTCTGGATGGAAATCACACCCATACCCCCACGGCTGCGCCGCGGATATTCCGCGACCGGCGTGCGTTTGCCATAGCCGTTTTCGGTTGCGGTAAGAATATCGCCTTCACCCAGAATAAGCAGCTGAATCACCGACTGCCCGGTGCCGAGCTGAATCCCACGCACACCGCCCGCCGTGCGCCCCATCGGCCTGACGGCATCCTCCGTGAACCGAATCGCCTTGCCGGCATCCGTCAACAGCATGATCTCACGCCCGCCGTCGGTGATGCCCACATTAACTAGCCAGTCGTCTTCTTGAAGGTTGACGGCGATAATGCCAGACGAGCGCGGCCGCGAAAAATCCGACAGCGGGGTTTTCTTGACAGTACCCTTACGGGTGGCCATGAAGACGAAATGCTGCTCATCGAACTCTTTGATCGACACCACTGCGCTGATCCGCTCCGCCGGATCCAACGGCAGCAAGTTGACGATGGGCTTGCCACGGGAACCGCGGCCGCCGTGCGGAAGCTCGTAGACCCTGAGCCAATAGCACTTGCCGTGGCTGGAGAAACACAGCAGCGTGTCATGGGTATTGGCAAGGAAGAGTTGGTCGATGAAGTCCTCATCCTTCATCTTGGTCGCCGCCTTACCTTTGCCGCCGCGATGCTGGGCCTGATAACTGCCCAACGGCTGCGATTTGGCGTAGCCACCATGGGAGAGGGTGACCACCACGTCCTCCGGCTGGATCAGATCCTCCAGCGTGAGATCGACCCGATTCGCGGTGATCTCGGTGCGCCGCGGATCGGCATAGTGTTCCTTGATCGCGAGCAATTCCTCGCGAATGACTGCCATCAACCTATCCCCGCTGCCGAGTATCGCCAACAGCTCGTTGATGGAGCCCAACAGATCGCGGTATTCCTCGATGATCTTGTTCTGCTCAAGGCCGGTCAGACGCTGCAGTCGTAAGTCGAGAATGGCCTGAGCCTGGATTTCGCTGAGATGATAGGCCGCGCCGACCAAGCCCAGCGAGGCATCCAGCCCCTCGGGTTTGGAGACATCGGCGGCGGTGCGCTGAAGCATTTCGATAATGCCGCTGCCCGGCGGCCAGGACCGCGCGAGCAAGGCCGCCTTGGCCTGTGCGGGGCCCGGCGAGGCCTTTATCAGCGCAATCACCTCGTCGATATTGGCGAGTGCGACCGCCAGCCCCTCCAATACATGGGTGCGCTCGCGCGCCTTGCGCAGCTCATAGACGGTCCGTCGCGTAACCACCTCGCGACGATGCCGTAGGAAAGCATCCAGTACATCCCGCAGACTGTGCAGCTTGGGCTGGCCCTTGGCCAGAGCGACCATATTGATGCCGACTACCGACTCGAGTTGCGTGTGCTGGTAGAGATTGTTCAGCACCACCTCGGGCACTTCGCCGCGCCGCAGCTCGATGACCACTCGGATACCGTCTTTGTCCGATTCGTCGCGTAGCTCGGTAATACCCTCGATGCGCTTTTCCTTGACCAGCTCGGCGATCTTTTCGAGCAGCCGCGCCTTGTTCACCTGGTAGGGCAGCTCAGTGACGATGAGGCTGACCTTGCCGCTGCGCGCCTCCTCCTCGAATTCGCAGCGCGCCCGGATCACCATCCGCCCCCGCCCGGTTCGATAGGCCTCGCGGATTCCGGCAACGCCATTGATAATGGCCGCCGTGGGCAAATCCGGCCCAGGCAAATAGGTCATCAGCTCATCGATGGTGAGGCTGTCATCGTCGATCAGCGCCGTACAGGCATCGATCACCTCGCCAAGGTTATGCGGCGGCACGTTGGTCGCCATGCCCACGGCGATACCCGAGCCACCATTGATCAAAAAATTGGGAACGCGGGTCGGCAACACGGTGGGCTCGCGCTCGGAGCCATCGTAGTTATCGACGAAATCGACCGTCTCCTTATCGAGATCAGCCAAAAGCTCATGGGCGATCCGCGCCATACGGACCTCGGTATAGCGCATGGCCGCAGCGGCATCGCCGTCGACCGAACCGAAGTTGCCCTGGCCGTCGATGAGCGGATAGCGCATGGCGAAGACCTGCGCCATGCGCACGATGGTATCGTAGACCGCCGCATCCCCGTGCGGGTGATACTTGCCGATCACATCACCCACGACCCGCGCCGATTTCTTATACGGCCTGTTCCAGTCGTTGCCCAACTCGCGCATCGCATAGAGCACGCGGCGGTGCACGGGCTTCAGCCCATCGCGGACATCGGGCAGGGCTCGCCCCACGATCACGCTCATGGCGTAATCGAGATACGATCGGCGCATCTCGTCTTCGAGATTTACCGGCAGAATCTCCTTGGCGACACTGGACATTGGGCGGTCTTAGGTGCCTCTGAATGGCATACGCAAGAAACGGCGCCCCGGTCGAGGCCGGGGCGCCGCAGGAAGGCCAATAATAATAACATATTGATCGGGGAGGACGCATCCCCGCCCACTGGCGGGCTTTAGACTCGCAGCGCTCGCTTGAGCACGACGGTCAGGCGAGGTTGATCACGATGAGGGCCATGCTTGACCGTCGGCACGCCCGAAATCCGATCCACTATTTCCATACCCTCCACCACACGCCCGAACACAGCATAGCCGAAGTCGCTCTCGCTATGATTGAGAGAATGATTGTCCGCGAGGTTGATGAAGAACTGAGAGGTCGCACTGTCAGCCTCCTTGAGGCGGGCCATGGCCACAGTACCCCGCTCATTCTTCAAGCCGTTATCGGCCTCGTTGCGAATCGGCTCATGGGTCTCCTTACGCGTCTTATCCGTATTGTAGCCGCCGCCTTGCACAATGAAGTCCCGAATGATGCGGTGGAAAGTAGTATTGTGGTAAAATTCCTCGTCAACGTAGCGTAGGAAATTCTCGACACTGATCGGCGCCCGATCGGGGTACAACTCGATGGTGAACTCGCCAAGCGAGGTCACCACCTGGACACGCGGCCTGTCTTCGCCGGAGGCTGCCTCCGGAGCCGCCATGGACGCCAACGTCAAAAAGCTCAGCACATTCCGCATCTGTCCTTACTCCCCCCGCTCGCGCGGTTGCCTGCCCTTATACTATTTAATGTAACGGCTTTTATCCGGATTGCGGCAGGCCCCTGCGGGCTCAAGCCCATAATGCGGCCATGCGCTCCCGGTTCGGCCGCTCCACTGCACCCCGTTCTGTAACCAGCACATCCACCAACTCGGCCGGCGTGATATCAAACACCGGATTCCAGGCAGTCACGCCGGCCGGGGTCAGCCGCTGACCGCCGAACGCCAATACCTCGCCGGGATCGCGCTGCTCGACCCGTATGGCATCGCCATCGGCCGTGGCGAAGTCCAATGTGGAGCCGGGCGCGACCACCATGAACCCGACACCCTGCGCTTTGGCGGCCAACGCCAATCCGTAGGTGCCGATCTTGTTGGCCACATCGCCGTTAGCGGCGACCCGGTCGGCGCCAACCACCACCCAGCGCACAGGCTCCAGGCGCAACAGCGCCGCGGCGGCGGCATCGACGATCAGCCGCACCGGGATAGCCTCTTGCTGCAGCTCCCAGGCGGTCAGCCGGGCGCCTTGCAGCCAGGGCCGCGTCTCATCGACGTATACACACGATACGCGCCCGGCCGCATAGGCGGCTCGGATGACGCCCAGCGCGGTACCATAACCGCCGGTCGCCAACGAGCCGGTATT
>JAGFJL010000170.1 GCA_024102725.1 Nitrococcus mobilis | reverse complement strand
CCGCCCGCAGCGCGCCGCCGTGGTTCCGGCCCCTTCGGGCTACGCCCTCCAGGGCCGGAACCACGGCCAGCACAGGCGGACAATTCATTTGCTACAAAACCGGACAAATCTATTTGTTGCTAACAGGCGCGTGGGCGAATAGCGTGCGAGCGCATCAGCTTTGTGCCTCCGCCCTATCCGGTTCGCCCAATGCGTAGCGTTGGATCCGTTTGATCTCATCGCGCAGCTGCGCGGCCTCCTCGAATTCCAAATTACGAGCATGCTTGTGCATACGCTGCTCGAGCGCCTGGATTCGCTTGATCGCTTGGGTGGGGGAGAACTTTACATAGGGACTTGCCAGCTCGGCCACCCGCGCATAATGCTCCGGCGAATCCGGCGCGCCTGCGCTTTCCCGCTCCATGATATCCGCTACTGCCTTTTCAATACCGCGTGGGGTAATCCCGTGCCGCGTATTGAAAGCCAGCTGTTTGGCGCGGCGGCGCTCGGTCTCATCGATCGCCCGACGCATGGAATCGGTTATCGCATCCGCATAGAGGATAGCCGTACCATGAATGTTACGAGCCGCTCGACCGATGGTCTGAATGAGCGAGCGCTCGGCGCGCAGGAAGCCCTCTTTGTCCGCGTCCAGAATCGCCACCAGCGAGACCTCCGGGATATCCAAGCCCTCGCGCAGGAGATTAATGCCCACGAGGGCATCGAATTTGCCAAGGCGCAGGTCGCGAATGATCTCCACGCGCTCGACGGTATCAATATCCGAATGCAGGTAGCGCACACGCACACCATTCTCGGCCAGATAATCGGTCAGATCCTCGGCCATCCGCTTGGTCAACGTGGTTACCAATACCCGCTCACCGGCCTCCGCCCGTTCGCGAATCTCCGAGAGCAGCTCATCCACCTGGCTGGCGGCGGGGCGAACCACGACCGCCGGATCAACCAACCCCGTCGGCCGAACCAGCTGCTCCACCACCACCTTGGAGCAACGCATCTCATAGAGGCCCGGAGTGGCCGATACATAAATGCATTGGGGCGCCAAATGCTCGAACTCGTCGAACCGCAACGGCCGGTTGTCGAGCGCCGAGGGCAACCGGAAGCCATACTCGACCAGGGTTTCCTTGCGCGAGCGGTCGCCACGGAACATCCCCCCGAGCTGAGGAACGGTCACGTGCGATTCATCCACGAACAGCAGGGAGTCGACCGGCAGATAATCGAACAGGCACGGCGGTGGCTCGCCGGCCGCCCGCCCGGAGAGATAACGCGAATAGTTTTCGATACCGTTGCAATAACCAAGCTCCGCCATCATCTCGAGATCAAACCGAGTGCGCTGCTCGAGGCGCTCGGCTTCCAAGGGCTTGCCCGACTGGCGTAGCTCCCACAGCCGCGCCTCGAGCTCCTGCTTGATCCCGTCGATGGCATTGAGCAGCGTCTCTCGCGGTGTGACGTAGTGGGTTTTAGGATAGATCGTCAGCCGCGGCACGCGCCGCAACACCGCGCCCGTGAGCGGATCGAAGTAGGAGAGCGATTCGATCTCTTCATCGAAGAGCTCGACCCGCACGGCCTGCTCCTCCGATTCCGCCGGGAAGATATCGATGACATCACCCCGCACCCGATAGGTGCCGCGCTGCAGTTCCGCGTCGTTGCGTTTATATTGTAAGTCGGCCAAGCGGCGCAGAATAAAGCGCTGGTCCACACGATCATCGCGGACCAGGTGCAACACCATGCTCAAATAGGCTTGCGGATCCCCGAGACCGTAGATGGCGGAAACCGACGCGACGATAATCGTATCGCGGCGTTCGATGATGGCTTTGGTGGCGGAGAGTCGCATCTGCTCGATGTGCTCGTTGACCGAGGCGTCCTTCGCGATATAAGTATCCGAGGCCGGCACATAGGCTTCGGGCTGATAATAATCGTAGTAGGAGACGAAGTACTCCACGGCATTGGTGGGAAAAAACTCCCTAAACTCGCCATAGAGCTGCGCCGCCAGCGTCTTATTCGGCGCCAGCACCAAAGCGGGTCGCTGCAGACGTGCGATGACATTTGCCATGGTGAAGGTCTTGCCGGAACCGGTAACGCCCAGTAGGGTTTGGTGCGGATTGCCAAGGGCGAGGCTTTGGCAAAGCGCTTCGATGGCATCTGCTTGATCACCTGCGGGCTGATATCTGGAGTGGAGTTCGAAGCGTCTGGACATAACACCCTGCTGCGTTAACGCTTAATCCAGTATAACTGGCAAGATCGACGATTCAGGAGGTGAGCTTTGGGCATACGACTGGCAAAACGCGTGCAACGGGTCAAACCCTCGCCGACGCTGGCAGTGACGGCACGGGCGGCCGAGCTGCGCGCGGCGGGGCACGACATCATTGGGCTCGGCGCCGGAGAGCCCGATTTCGACACACCTGAGCATATCAGAGCGGCCGCGGTGGCAGCGATCGAGCGGGGCGAAACCCGCTATACACCAGTGGACGGCACCGCCGAGCTCAAAGAAGCCATCCGCGCCAAGTTCGCGCGCGAAAACGGTCTGCACTACGAGCTCAATCAAATCATAGCCTCCAGCGGCGCCAAGCAGTGCCTTTACAATCTTATGGCCGCCATTCTCGATCCCGGCGACGAGGTGATCGTGCCGGCCCCATACTGGGTCTCCTACCCGGATATGGTGCTGCTCGCCGAAGGCGTGCCGGAGGTGATCGAGGCCGGCCAAGACCAGCGTTTCAAGCTGCTGCCCGAACAGCTCGAGGAGGCCATCACCGACCGGACCCGCTTGGTGCTGCTCAACAGCCCGTCCAACCCCAGCGGTACGGCCTATACCCATGCTGAGCTAGCGGCGCTCGGCGCGGTGCTCAAGCGTTACCCGGAGGTATTGATCGCCACGGACGATATCTACGAGCACATCCTTTGGACCGCGGAGCCGTTCGCCAACATCGTCATGCTGTGTCCCGAGCTCAACGAGCGGACAGTGATCATAAACGGCGTGTCCAAGACCTACGCCATGACGGGTTGGCGGCTTGGCTATGCGGCCGGCCCGGCGCCTGTGATCGCCGCCATGAAGAAGCTTCAGTCACAGAGCACATCCAATCCCAGCTCCATCTCCCAGGCGGCTGCAGTGGCGGCGCTGACCGGCGATCAAAGCTGCATCGCCCCGATGCTGCAGGCATTCAAAGAGCGCCACGACTATGTTGTCGAGCGGCTCAATTCCATGGCTGGAGTCCATTGTGCGGCCGGTGACGGCACTTTCTATTGCTTCCCTAGCATGCGCGGCGCGATTCGCAAGCTGGAGGGGGTCAACAACGATGTCGAACTCGCCGAACATCTTATCGGCACCGCCGGCGTGGCACTGGTCCCCGGCTCGGCTTTTGGGCTCTCCGGACATACTCGGATCTCGTATGCCACGAGCATGGAGAATCTGGAAAATGCCATGGATCGGCTGGAGAAAGTCTTTGGATGCCGATAAGACCCGATGAATATACCTCGAACTCGAGTACACTTGAGTTGACGCCCGCATTCGGCCCGGTAGAATACAATTTTTGTGATGATGACCACTCCCCGGTAGCTCAGTCGGTAGAGCAGGTGACTGTTAATCACCGGGTCGGCGGTTCGAGCCCGTCCCGGGGAGCCATAAACAAGGGTTTAGCTCAAAAGGCTAGGCCCTTTTTTCTTGCCCGTTTAAGGCTTGGGCGGAAAAGATCGGGAGGCGTGACCATAAAAATCCGGACGGTCGATGAGCAACAACACAACGGCGATATCGAGCCGGGTCACGGATGTACCAGCAAGCCTAGGGCAGGCGATTCGTGGAGAGTTACCAAGCGGTAACGCCGGCAGGTTTCCCCAATCTAGTAGCAGGGTGGTCGGGATCAGATGATATGGACTCCCCCTCCTCTCTCGGCATCGTAGTGTGCCAGATTGGAAAGTGAAAACTACCAATTGCGGAAGAAGGGGAGTCCACATGACAGTCAAGCGCATTGGCATTGATTTGGCA
>JAGFJL010000185.1 GCA_024102725.1 Nitrococcus mobilis | reverse complement strand
ACTACCGCCGGGGTGACCTCCTGCGGAGGAAAGTCGCTGATCTGAGGAAGCTTGCGAGGACCGCTCGTACTCATGCCTTGCAGTGAAGTACGATCGACGAAATATGTCCAGCCCCCGGAACCCCTTTTGACACTTCTGTGCCAGGGGTTAATGAGAAGTTACCCAGAATGCACGCCGGAAATGGCCCGAAATCAGGCAGTAAGCGTTAAAGGTGGGCCAAAAAAGCGGCGAGTCGTAATAACCCACCGCCCTGTGCGCCTAGCGCCTCTTAATTTCCCGGGTGATAGCCTTAAGTCGAGCCCGCAAGTTCAGGAAGTTCTTTGCTCGGTCGAACGGGGCGATGAGAGGCGCTCTGCGCTGCTCATCGTGTGCAAGTTGAGTCACGGTCGGTGGGCGGCGCAAAGCGCCGCCCACCGACCGTTCGAATCGCGCCACGCTGCGCGACACTTCTCTGTCAAGGGGTGCTGCTCAACTGCCACACGATACCGGTATCCCGCTAGAAACCGGACGCAGCGCGTTGGTTTCGTTCGGTGCCCGATAGCGGGGCTGGCGTTCCAGCCGAAACGCTGCGTATGCGAACGCGGTGAACATGCCCCAGAGTTGCGTGTCGGAGAGCGGGGTGATCAATCGATTAAAATGCCTCTAAACGTCCGCCCCGGTCAGCCGGTCGAGGACGTTGGCAGGCACAAACACGGCGTCCTCGCCGTCAGCGAGCTGGCGGAGGTGGGCGCGCTCGTCTTCGGTGAGCCGCACGCCCTGGACGACGTAGCCGCCGTCGGTGCGGTACAGGGCAGGGCAACCTGCTGCCCCGGAGTTGATGTCCTTCCACAGGAACGTCAGGGTCCTAGCTGTCTGGGACATAGTATCCTCCTCGTTGTTTGTGTCATGTCTCGCCATGTTCGTATTTTCTCACTGTTGCCCGCAGCGTCCCCGTTACCCCGGTGGGTGGGGCCGGTGTGGGATGTGACGAACCTGACATCCAATAATATATTATAGCAAATATTGCTTCGCAACTTATTAGAGCGTGTTATGGGCGTAGTATAACAAGTTGTAATTAAAGAATTTTTCGCGCGGCTTACCGAAAGTGGCCAAATGGGCCTTGGTTTGCCGCATTCTAGTCAAGCGATCCGACTGAATGTCGCGTAGTGCAGGCGGCAGGCCGAAATGTTCACCGATCGCCTTTAACGTATACGCCTCGCTTGCGGAGGCTGCTTCAATGGTTGCGCTGCGTTTGGATGCCCAGCGAGAGCACGAACGGGCCGACGGCCATGGTTAGTCACCTCCGAAGGCATGCCGTAGCTGGTTCAGGGAAGTACCGGAACCGATCTCGCCGACGGTCGTTAGCCCCAGGTCGGGCGGGATTAAACGGGGGCCACCCAGCCGCCTTGGCTGCGGTAAGCGTGGTACGGATTGCGCTCGCCATCCGGGCGGCGGGAGAAGCGCCGATAGCTCCATTGGTATTGGCAAGGCTGCTGGCGGACCGCGGTCTCGATAGCCCGGTTCAAGGCGGTTGCCGCCCGCATTGGATCGGGATCGCGCACGGCCTCATCCACCGTGTGCCAGTGCAAACGGTAGCCGCACCCGTAGGCGAGCCGCTCGGCCCACCCCAGCACGATAGGGGCGCGGCTGCGCGCCGCGAGCTTGCCGAACAACGTCATGGTCTTCGCCGGCACTCCGAAAAAAGGTGCGAAAACACCTTCTCCCGGCGGCTGTTGGTCCGGTAGGATGCCGATCGCCGCTCCGGCACGCAGGGCCCGGTACAGTGCGCGAATACCGGCGGGCCGCGCCGGCCAGAAGTGGGCTCCGCTGCGCGCGCGCGCGCGTTTGATCAACCCCTCCAACTCGGTTTGCCGCGGCGGACGGTAGAGTGCGTGCAGGCTCGTGCGTCTTGCCACCCACACCTGCAGCAGTTCCCATGATCCAAGGTGGGGCGCGATGATCAGCACGCCACGGCCGCCTTCGATCGCAGCATCCAGGATTTCGCCGCCCTCGACGTCCCGGATCAGCCGCAGCACTCGTTGTGGGGGACGATGCCAAAGTGGCCCGAGCTCCAGCAATGCCTTGGCCGATTCACGCAGGCTGCAACGGACCAACGCCCGCTTGCGAGCAATCGAGCAGTCCGGGAAGCACAGCTCGAGATTGACGCAAGCGATGTGGCGAGTGTTGTTTGGGATCAGGAAGGCGAGCGTGCCTGCCAGCGCCCCCCCGGCATGGAGTAACGGCAGCGGCAAGTGAGCGAGCAGGCGCAGCAATTGCCCGATCAGGGCGGCGCGGGACACGGGCGGCTCCGGTACATGGCGGCGTGACGGCACCTTGGAGGCAGAGCAGCCGGTGAAAGCCGGCGCTGTCCTGCTCGGTCATTCTCGACGATGATGTTCTTGGAGTGCCGGGTCGTTCGGGTCGAAGTCCTTGAGTTGATATTCGGCGCCGCAATACGGGCATTTGCCCTCGCCCGTCTTGTGCAGCGGGATATAGACCTTGGGATGAGAGTTCCACAGGTACATCCCGGGCATGGGGCAGGACAACGGCAGATCGTCCACCGTTACTTCGTAACGGTTGGCGGCGTTGGGCTGAATCAGGTCGCGACGGTCGTGAGTTTGTGGGTCAGGCACTGGCAAGCTCTCGTGATAGTGGTTTCAGCGCACCGCAACCAGCCACTGCGGGTGGGCGTCGCGCCGGCCTTCCACTTGGTCGAAAAACAGTCGCTGGAGATACTCGGTGACAGGGCCGCGTTGGCCCGAGCCGATCTCCCGGTTATCCACCTCGCGAATCGGGGTCACCTCGGCGGCCGTGCCGGTAAAGAAGGCCTCATCGGCCGTATAGACCTCATCGCGCGTAATGCGCTTTTCCCGGACCTCATAGCCCGCTTCCCGGGCCAACGTGATAACCGCATCGCGGGTGACGCCCGCCAGCGCCGAGGCCAGTTCCGGGGTAAAGATGGTGCCATCGTAGACGATGAAGAAATTCTCCCCGGAGCCTTCGGCGACGAAGCCATCGACGTCGAGTAGCAGCGCCTCGTCATAACCGCAGACAACGGCCTCTTGCAATGCCAGCATCGAGTTGATGTAGTGGCCGTTGGCCTTGGCCCGGCACATGGTCACGTTGACATGATGGCGGGTATAGGAGGAGGTTCTGATCCGGATCCCGCGCTGGATGTTCTCCTCGCCGAGGTAGGCGCCCCATTCCCAGGCGGCCACGCTGACATGGGTGCGCAGGTTCTCCGCCCGCAGCCCCATCCCCTCGGCGCCATAATAGCACATGGGTCGGATATAGGCGCTTTTCAGGGCGTTTTCGCGGACGCAGTCGATGCACGCCTGATTGATCTCGTCTTGTGAGAACGGCATATGCATGCCCAGGATCTTGGCAGAGCCGAACAAGCGCCGGGTGTGTTCGCGGAGCCGGAAGATGGCGGGACCGCTGACGGTATTGTAAGCACGCACGCCTTCGAACACGCCGAGGCCGTAGTGGAGGGTATGGGTAAGCACATGCACCTTGGCCTCCCGCCAAGGCACGAACTCACCGTCCATCCAGATGACCCCGTCGCGATCGGCCATTGTCATCCTGCGCGCTCCTCGAATTGATTGGCTAGCCGTTACCCGTTCTCATCAGCATCGGCTCCCATGATCTCGAACCACAATTCGGCAACCCGATCGCGCTGTGTTTGCAGCGTCTCGGGGGCTACCCGAGCGGGTTGCTCCTGCAGAGCGAGGCGATGCACACAGGCCCGATAGGCACGATAGGCATCTGCCAGCGCTCGTGCCTGTTTTGCCGAAATCCATCCGCAGGAGCTGAGCTCATCCAAAAGTCGAATATTGTCCGTATAGCGTAGCAGGGCCGGGTTTTCTGCGGCACACGCAAGGACTCCATATTGCACCATAAATTCAATATCGGCGATACCGCCGCGATCCTGCTTGAGGTCGAAGATACCGGGCTGATTGGCGGCTTTTTCACGACGCATCCGTTCCCGCATTTGCCGCACCTCCCGGCGCAGCCCCTGGTTGTCGCGCCGGCGGGTCAGCACTTGGCGGCGTATGGCCTCCACCGCCTTGGCCAGATGCGGCGAGCCGGCGACCACGCGCGCCCGTACCAGTGCCTGGTGCTCCCAGGTCCACGCCTGGTGGAGCTGGTAATGGCCGAAGGCCTCCAGGCTCGAGGTGAGCAGGCCGGCTTTGCCGCTGGGGCGCAGCCGTGTGTCGACGGCGTAGAGGATGCCGCCGGGGGTCGGGGTGGTTAAAATGTGGATGATCCGCTGCACCAAGCGCGCAAAGAACACGGAATTGTCCACCGGGCGGGCACCGTCTGTTATTTGCTGCTCGCCGCGCGCCTCATGGATGAATACCAGGTCCAAGTCCGAGCCGTAGCCGAGTTCGAGACTGCCAAGTTTGCCATAGGCGAGGATGACCAACCCCTGTTGTACTGGCGTGCCGTTCAACCGTCCGGTGGGTTGCCCGTAACGGGCGGAGACATGGCGCCAGGCTAGCGACAGCACGGCTTCGAGGACCACCTCGGCGATGTCCGTGAGATAATCGCTGACCACCATCAAAGGCATGGCGTCGGAGAGATCGGCGGCCGCCACGCGCAGGCTGTTGGTCTGTTTGCAATGGCGCAGCACTTCCATCTGCTGTTCGAGATCGGTTGGCGGCACCTCTTCCAGCCGCTGTGCGAGCTCGCGCTGGAGGGCGTCACGGCCAAGTGGCACGTAGAGCGTGCGCGGGTCGAGCAGCTCATCCAGCAATATCGGATGGCGGCTGAGCAAGCGGGCTATCCAGGGGCTGCCGGCGCAGAGCTGGACCAATTGCGACAACGCCAGCGGATGTTCGTTCAGCAGCGCGAGATACGCGGTGCGTTGGGCGATGGATTCCAGCAGCTGCAGCACGCGCGGTAAAGTGGCATCCGGGCATCGACCGTTGCCGATGGCCCGCACCAGCATGGGCATGAGCCGATCGAGACGATTGCGTCCTTGAGCCGAGAGTGCACGGCAGCCATGGCTGTGGTGCAGCGCGGTCAATCGTTCATGCGCTTCGGCGGGTTTCTCGAAGCCGGCTGCGGTGAGCCGCTCGGCCGCCTCGTCCGCTGTGACGGTGCCTTGCCAAACCTCGGCCAACTCGTCCTGTTCCGTATCCTTCCCACCGCTGCCGTCTTGCGGTGCCACGAATACTTGATCGAAGTGCTCCTGCACTTTTTGTCGCCAACCGCTCAGCTGTCGGCATAAGGCCGCGTAGTCGGTATACCCCATGGCGTGGGCGAGGCGCAGGCGATCGAGCGCGTCGCTTGGCAGATCGTGCGTCTGGCGATCATCGATCATCTGCAGCCGGTTCTCGAGCCGGCGTAGGAATCGATAGGCTTGGCTGAGCTCGTCTCGGGCAAAGGGCGGGAGCTGGCCCTGCGCGGCCAAGCAGTCCAGGACCGCCAATAATCCGCGCTGGCGCAGTGCGCGTTCCTGTCCGCCGCGGATGAGTTGAAAAACCTGCACGATGAACTCGATTTCCCGAATTCCACCGCGCCCGAGCTTGACATTATCCTCCAGGCCCTTGCGTTGGACCTCGCGTGCTACCAGCGCTTTCATCGCCCGTAAGGATTCCATGGCGCCATAATCCAGGTAGCGGCGGTAAACAAAGGGCGTGAGCTCCTCCAGCAGTTGCCCGCCGCGCTCGTAATCGCCGCCGACCACCCGTGCTTTGATCAAAGCGTAGCGTTCCCACTCGCGGCCCTGGTTCTGATAGTAGATCTCCATGCCGTTGAAGCTGGTGACCAGCGGACCGCTCTGGCCATAGGGGCGCAGGCGCATGTCCACGCGGAAGGCCTGACCGTCCGGTGTTTGCTCATCGAGTGCGGCGATAAGCTGACGCCCGAGTCGAGTGAAATACTCCTCGTTGGCCAGCGGCCGAACCCCGTCGGTATATCCCGGTTCCGGATAACAAAAGATAAGATCGATGTCCGAGGAGAAGTTGAGTTCCCGTCCGCCCAGCTTGCCCATACCCAGGACAATCATCTCTTGCGGCTCGCCGGCGCCGTCGCACGGCGTGCCCCATTGCCCGCTCAGCCATTCGTGAAGGCAGGCGAGCGCCTGATCGATGCACGCCTCGGCGAGCGCCGAGAGCTCCCGTAGGGTGTCATCGAGCTCGGCCCAGCCGGCAAGATCGCGCCAGGCAATGCGTACCATCTCCCGATGCCGAAAACGTCGCAGTGCGCTCTTCAGGGAGGCGACCTCGGAGAGCTCGGCCGTCCACCGGCGCAGCCGCGTGCGGTAGCCGTCGGCCGGGTAGGACCGTTCGAGATCACCGCTATCGAGCAGTCCCTTGAACAGCTCCGGATCGCGCAGACAGGCGCGGGGGATGAAATTGCTGCACGCCCAAACCGACGGTAAAGAGGCGAGCACGGGCTCAGCTGCCGAGCGCTGTATCTCCCGGTCAAGCGCTTGCAGCGCTATATGCACAGGTTCACGCAAAGGCTCGGGCAAGCTCGCCACCGCCTCATGGAATGCGCTTTGGGATGGCTCGGAAGATGTCATGATTAATAAAGCTTACTGGGCGATGGGAATGTCAGGCAACTGGAGCAGAAAAGGCGGCTCGCACAGCTCTGGAGGTGCACGGCAGCATTTGACGTGTGTACGTGTGTCGGTGGGTTTGGAAGGGGGGCGGCGGTTAGCCGGCTGCATTGCAAAGGGGGCGAGGCTGGTCTAATGTCCTCGGTGGTTCGTGACCTGATCGGCGCTTTCCACCGTAGGATGAGCGGCTTTGCTTTAGGGTATACCGCAGTGGAATTCGTCGCCCAGCAATCGACCGATGGGCGCAAGCCAGTGGCCTGGGTCCGCCACCGGGTTTCGGAGATAACCTGCCGCTTCGGCGGATTGGGAGAAAACGGCAGATGACTGACGAGTGGCTTGATGATGAAATCGATCTATGTGGGGAACCTGCCTTTTACTGCATCTGAAGATGAAGTACGCGATCTATTTGCTCAGTACGGCGAGGTGAATGAGGTGCGGCTCATTACCGACCGCGATACGGGGCGCCCACGGGGGTTCGGCTTCGTGCGGATGGCTCCGGCCGATGCCGATGCGGCCATCGAGGCTCTCAACGGGACCGAGTTGGGCGGGCGTACCCTGCGCATCAACGAGGCACAGGAGCGACAAGAACGGCGGCCAAGGCAGCCCGGCCGTGGTCCGCGTCGCTACTGACGGCGTTGCCAATTAGCGATTGAAACCAGCCCCCATCGGCTTGCCGGTGGGGGCTTTGTGGTTGTTAGGTGCATGCAACGCCTGTGCAGCAAGAACCTACGAGGCGTGCCCAACCGATCCGGAGTCCAGGTGAGCGATAATCCTCGCGAGCGTGTCGTGCTCGACACCAGTGTTTTTACTAACCCCAGCGTGGCCGCCGTTTTTGGCGATACTGCCACCAGTGCCCTCGCCCAGTTCGTTATTCTGGCGCGGCAGGTGGGCCAGCGCATGGAGTTCTATATGCCACCCTCGGTGCTCGGTGAGCTACGCCATTTCACCGATGCCGAACACTTGCCGGGTGATTTGGAGCTGGTGCTCAAGCTGCGCGCCCCCCGCCGGCATGATATCAGTGTGCCGGGGATGTTCCTCTACGAGCTTATCGAGGACATCCGGCAGCGGATCGACCGAGGGCTGCGGGTGGCCGAGAAGGCGGTGCGCGAGGTGCAGCCGACGAGTGTGGATAGAACCATTCGCTGGCTGCGGGATCGTTATCGGGACGCCTTGCGCACCGGTTTGCTGGATTCCAGCGAGGATCTGGATGTGATTTTGCTGGCGGTGGAGCTCGATGGTGCGGTTGCCTCCGCCGACCGGGGTCTACTGCAGTGGGCCGAGAAGGGCGGGTTGCGCCTGATTCCACCGCAGCGGCTGCGTGGCATTCTGGAGCATTTAATCGAAAACGGGGCTGCCGGCGAGTAGGGTTTCGAGTTTGGAAGTGGAACGTCGGAAGGTCTTGCGGAAGGTCAATTCCCAGTGGTTGCCCAAATGCTCGCGGGCGAGCTCCTGTACGCTGATCGTGCGCGAGTCCTGGTCGAGATGGTCCAACAAGGCTTTGATGCTCGCTTCTTGCCGCAGGCGGATACGGTAAACTTTGGATATTTTGTGGGTGCGCTCCATCTCGTGCAACGCTTGATCGAACCCGTTCACCAGGGCCTCGCCGAGTGCCGGGCCGAGAGTATGGACTCGGTCCCGCTGGCCAAGCTCATGTAGAGCCATGACCATCCGGACCACCCGATGAATATAGAATTCGCCCGGCAGTTCGAGCTCTAGTGCCGCCTCCGTGGCCACGTCTTCGACGTTGATGGAGGGGCAGACGTATTTGACTCGCCGATCGTCCAGCGTCGCTTTGAGCACGATTCCCTCGCTGCCCTCGGCGTCGAGATGGCGGACGATCTCGAGCACTTCGGCAAGCTCATGCCTCGTAAAGCAGCCAAAGCGGCGTGGAACAGGAAGGTCATAGCGGGACAGGAGTGCATCGCGTTGCGCGAGCGGGACGAGCTGTTCCTGGCCTTGGCGCAGCAGATCGAAGACGAACAGCGCCACGTCGTCTCCGCCTCTCGGCGAGGCCATATCCATGTATGGGTTGCCGGGGCCGGCCACTTCTGCGCAGAGGATCAGATCGGGATGCTCTGCGAATAGCTGCTCGAGGGCCGTCATGTCCAGCAAATCGGGTAGGCGGTCAGTGGTAAAGGGGCAGATGCGACCGCTCCGGGTAATGGCCACGCAGCGATCCGCTACGCGAAAGATGCGCACGTTATAGCCGTCGATCTTCTCCTCGACCTGGAAGGGGCCGCTCAGGCTCTGGCGAATGCCCGCAGCGAGTGCAAAGACCCGGGCGATGTGAGGGTAGTCGGGAATGACCCGATCAGCCACCAGAACCGCGCCACGCGGAATGCCATGGTAATCGGTGCGAATACGAATATAGCTTATCCCAAAATCGCAGCATCGCTCCGCGGCATTGTTCGCATGTGCCTCAAGGAACCGCTCGGGCCGAGGTGCCACGGGATGGCGTTTACGGGCGCTCATGCGGAATCCTCCCGATGCGAATACCTCGCTCGTCATCCTTTAGAGTAGACGCCGTCTTTGTCTTCGCATTAGGCGATTCTGTTGCGCCGCTGGTGGGCAAGGTGTTCCATGATACGGAAGCCATACCGAACGAGGCGGCTTGGTAGTACTGAATACCCCGATTACAGGCGTTGTCGGCGCCCCTGCCCCTAAATGAGGCCGCGCTCAAATGAGGCCGCGCTCACGCCACTTTGCAAAGATGGCATGAATTCGCGCGGCGGCTTGTTTGACCGCGGCCTCCGGCTTGTCCTGGCCGCGCGCGACAGAAGCCGCCATGTTTGGGATCACGAACGTATTGAACACTTCGCTGATGGCCGGGTTGGCGTAACCGGGATGGCCGAGGTTGGTCGTCCATTCGACGGCGTCTTTGAGTAGCCGCAGCTTGCCATCGGCCTCACCCGGCAACTTGAAGGGGTCGTTATCGAACCACGCCTCGCTCAGATCCTGCACTGTCTGCGCGCCGGCTAGCGGTTCGTAGCCGCGCTCGCCGGGCGGCACGGGGGTTCGGAAGTAGCTCGGAGTGTTACAAAGCTTGCTTTGGTAGATCGCCATGTCGTAGTTTGCGACCAGGTGTTTTATGAATGCCTTAGCGGTCGGTGCGTTGGCCTGCGCGAACTTGGGTACTACATAATTGTAGATCATCTGCATATTGGCCCAACGGGCGCCGCTGGGGCCGCGCAGTGCCGGCATGAAGAAGATATCCTTGGCAATGTCCGGCCGAATCTCCTGGGCCGAGCGGTAAGCGGAGATCGAGTTGAGGACGAAGGAGGCTCGCCCGGCGATCAGCGCTTGATTGTTGGAGGTTGCGTTCCAGGCGAAAACCTCCGGCGTAAGCGCTTTTGCATAGAGATCCTCCAGATATTTGACCGCCTCGACGGCACGCTTGTAATAGATCCCTTGATCCAATATGACGGTGCCGGGTTTATCCTGCAAAGCGGTATCGAAAGCCCAGAGTACGGCACGCACGGTCAAATTCGAATCAACCTCTTGGGACAAACCGATACCAACCGGCACGTCCCGGCGGCGTTTGATTGCACCGCCGATACCGGCGAGTTCCTTCCAACTGCGTGGGCCGTCGGCTGATCCGGCCGTCTCCCAGAGGCTTTTGCGGTAGTTGCCCGGGTCGATGGCCCAACCATGACAAAACGCATAGTAGCGTTTGGTTACGGGGTTGTAGGAAACCCGTCTGGAGACAGTGGAAGGCTGCCCGAATTGTTGCTGGATTTCCTCGTTGAGGTCGTTCAGAGCGATCAGGCCGGGCTCGAACTGCGCCGCCTCGGGGCCCAATTCGATGAGGTCGTGGCCGGCGCCGGCCGAGATCTCTGAGCTCAGTGCCGTGGCAAGGTCGGCGACGCCGATATGATCGACGCTGATATTTACTTCATTTTCCTCCCCCCAGCGTTTGGCAAAATCATCGAACCATTTGTCATAACTCGGAACGAAATGGCTCCATTGCAAGAGCTTCAGACGTCTGCCAGCGGCGTGCGCGCCGCGCCCGGCGATGATCCAGGGGCCAAGGCCGGCGGCAAGCCCTAGTGCGCTGCCACCGACTAGGAATCGGCGTCGACTGATGTTCGCCACCGGATTTCGGTTGGCCGGAGAAGTGGCCGGTTTCTTGTTGGAGTTCTGACCCGAGTCGGGCATTGTGGCAGCTCCTGGCCTGCTATTCTTTGCATAGCGGCAGTGAAATGATTAATCGCAGCGCGCGGCGGGCGCGTCCTCCCCTCGTTAAGGGCTGATACGTTTAATGCACGTGAGGCCGACTTGCAACCAGTTCACAATTTATAGTGAGCCGCGCTCAGTGTTGTTCCAGTAGGTAGTGGGGAAGAGGGTGTCCTGTTTGCCTTGTTGGCGCCATATGGTATGAAAAGCTCCACGCGGGCGAGGATCGTAAAGCGGGGGGTGGGTTGTCGTCGATCTGTTGATATTGCTCGTAGTGGCGAATGGGGCGCCCATCGTGGCGCGCAATCTCTTGGGTGCGCGTCTGGCCCGCCCGTTGGATGGGGGGCGTTGCTGGTTTGACGGTCGGCCGTTGTTCGGGCATTCAAAAACCCTACGTGGAATCTTCTCCGCGCTGTTGCTAACGGCACTGGCCGCGCCGGTGCTCGGGTATGACGCCCATCTCGGCCTGAGTGTCGGTGCGCTCGCAATGGCGGGAGATCTGCTCTCGAGTTTCCTCAAGCGGCGGCTAGGGCTTGCGCCCAGCAGCATGGCCTTGGGTCTGGATCAAATCCCCGAATCATTGCTGCCGGCGGTGGTTTTGCATGGGGCGTTCGGTCTCGATGGTGGCGAAGTGCTTACCGTAAGCGGGGCGTTTTTCCTGCTCGGGCTGGTGTTGTCGGCGCTGCTGTATGCCGTTGGGGTTCGCAAACAGCCTTATTGATCTGCCTTCGCCCGCTCCAAGCGATGCAGCACCACCTCGGGCCGGCAGTTGAACCGCACGTCCACTATGGAAGAGCCGGCACCTACCGAGGTGTACCCGTATAGCGTCCGGTAGCGCCAAGCGCCGGCTGTGAAATTGCGTGGACAGTCGGCGTTGGTAAGCAGAGCGATCCCACCCGGTAGTCGTATTTGACCACCGTGCGTATGACCGCAGAGCATGGCGTCGAAGCCGCTGTGTGCGGCCTGTCGGAACAGCTCCGGCGAGTGGCACAGGAGAATGGAAGGCGCTTGTTCGGGGACGCCGCGGCAGGCGCGCTCCAGATTGTCCGCGCGGAAGAAGTGGGGATCGTCGACGCCTACGAAGTAGAGGCTTTGACCGCCTCGCTCGAGCCGATCCCACTCGTTGAGCAACACTCGAATGCCCATGTCCTCCATCGACGGCACCATACGGATGGAATCGTGATTGCCCAATACGGCATACACAGGCTCGCGCAGATGCCGACGCAGGTGGTGAAGCCCCGCCAGCGCCGGCTCCAGCGGACCGCACGTGCGATAGCGATAATCGCCGGTCAATACGCAGACATCGTAGTCGAGCGCGCGTACCCGGTCGGCCAATAACCTAGCGAAGTCCGGGTGGGCGTCCAGGTGGAGATCCGTGATATGCAGCAGCCGCAAACCGACCAGTGCCGCAGGCAGGTTCCGGATCGGCAGCCGGTGGTGGACGAGGCCGAGATCCCTGGCGTTGCGTTGGCCGCGGCGATAGAGGCCGGATAAACGCAAGACGAGTTGCAGTAGCCGACGCAGGGAGAGCGCATTTTCCGGATGGAAATAGGTACGCCCGCGACCGAACACAGGCGCTTCGCCTTCTGATTCGATACCCAGGCGCTGCCGCAGGTGCATGGGCTCTAACCGCGCATTGAGTGCATCCATCGATCCAAGCCGTTGGGCGGGCTCGTTCATATCATGCTCACTCGAAACCCGGCGGTTGCACCGGTGATTGCCGGTTGCCGCCCAATAATCATAATCATTTTTGTCGACCTCAACTTTAGCGTCTCCCGCCCGGCCGGGGAGTGCCTCGATCCAAACCGGGCGTGCGGCCGATCAGGATAACTGCAATGGGTGGCCATGGGGGGAGAATAATCGGGGGCGGCCCCCGCCGCGCGTGGGGCCTGGTTCGGGTGTTCGCTGCTTCTCTCCTGCCGGCTCCATAAGATACTATTCAAGAGTGCAAATAGACATCGAAGCGTGTGCTACGTCCGATAATCCGATAATGTGGCAATTCTCCCGCCAGCGGCTCGGCCTGCCGGGGGCGTTTGACCACGACTCGGTCCGATGCGGCCGCGCGGGCCGCTTGCAATAGAGAGCCAGCATCATCCGCGGTGCCGAGTAACGCTTGCAATATCTGCATCTCCTTACCGGGGGCGCCCCCCTTAGTTTGCCGTGGATACATGGGGTCGAGGAAGACCACCTCCGGGCGCTGCGCCGCCGTACAGCTGCGTAGCCAGACGGCGGCATCGCCGCCGATAAGACGCATGCGCCCGAGCCAGCCCAAACTCTGCGTTTGCCGGCTCGCTCGGTCGAGGCCGTCTTCCAGCAATGCGAGGATCACCGGCGATCGCTCGAGCAGGGTCACTCGCGCACCGAGCCGCGCTAGAATATGGGCGTCACGTCCCAGTCCAGCAGTGGCATCCACCACATATCGTGGGCCGTATCGCGGTAGGCCGCAGGCACGGGCAATGGCTTCACCGCGAGGACTTGCATGGCCGGCTCGATAAGCTTGGCGTCCGGCACCGAGCTCCGCGCGAATGGCCAGGTCCCGGCGGGCCGTACGCAAGCGCAGCCATAAACCCTCGACGCTGCAAGCAAGGTATAACCCCTCGGTAGGAGGAGAGTCGATGAGTTTTGCACCGAGCCGTCCAGCGAGCCTCCGCGCCGCGGCGCGGCATTCTTCGACGCTCGGCAGAATTCCGGCTAGAGTACCGGGTTTTGGCAAGTCATTGATTGGTTTGGTTCTGCCCAAGTGGCTCGGTATAATAGACATATGGGAGTCATTCAACCGCAACAATCATCACTATAAAAGCGTAACGAAGGTAGCGCGAAGCGATGGCTGATAATACCGTAGCGGCCGCCACGCCGGCAGAGCTGTCTCGGGCGCTTGCCGAGATCGCGAGTAGGAGCCAGCAGTTGGTGCGGGATTTCCTGGCTCGTGAAGAATCCGCCCACCACATCTCGGTGGCAGACACCTTGCGAATGGGGAGGCTCTTTCAGGATCTGTATGCTCGATTGATGGCCGATCCCATGCAGTTGGTCCAGCGCCAACTCGCATTTTGGCAAGATTACACGTTGCTCATGCAGCGTTCCACGCTGCGCATGATGGGCTTCGATATCGAGCCGATGATCCGTCCGCACGAGAAGGACAAGCGCTTTAAACATGAGTCCTGGGAGTCGAATCTGCTGTTCGATTTCATCAAGCAATCCTATCTGCTCACCGCCGACTACATCCATCATACGGTGAAGAATATCGAGGGCCTTGACGATAAGACCGAGAAAAAAATCGATTTCTACACCCGGCAATTCATCAATGCGTTATCGCCCTCCAACTTTCTCGCCACCAACCCGGAGGTTCTGGGCAAAACGATCGAGAGCCGGGGACAGAACCTGCTCAAAGGGCTCAATAATCTGCTGGAGGATCTGGAGCGAGGCGGCGGTACACTGAAGATCCGGATGACCGATCCGAATGCTTTCGAACTCGGCCGAGATTTGGCTCTGACGCCCGGCAAAGTGATCCACCAGACCGACTTGGCGCAACTGATCCAATACGAACCCGCGACGGAGCAGGTATACAAGCGGCCGATTTTGTTCATCCCGCCCTGGATCAACAAATATTATATTCTCGATCTTCAGCCGAAGAATTCCCTGATCAAGTGGCTGGTGGAGCAAGGGCATACCGTGTTTGCCCTTTCTTGGCGCAATCCGAGCGCCGCGTTCGCGGACAAGACCTTCGATGACTACCTGCTAGAAGGGCCGATGGCGGCGTTGGATGCCATTGAGCAGGCCGTGGACGCAAAAGAGGTCAATCTGGTCGGTTACTGCCTAGGGGGGACGCTGCTCGCCTGCGCTCTGGCCTATATGACGGCGAAAAAGGATCGCCGCGCCCACAGCGCTACGTTCTTTACCAGCCTCCTGGACTTCGAGAACCCGGGCGAGCTAGAGATCTTCATCGATGAAGATCAGCTGGAATCGTTGGAGCAGCAGATGGAGCGCCGTGGCTACCTGGCCGGCGATCAGATGGCGAGGACCATGAGCAGCCTGCGGGCGAACGATCTCATCTGGTCGTTTTTCGTCAACAACTACCTACGCGGTGAGGACCCGTTCCCGTTCGATCTGCTCTACTGGAATCAGGATTCCACCAACATGCCGGCGCGTATGCACGCCTTTTATTTGCGCAACATGTACTTGGAGAACCGGCTGTGCGAGCCGGGGGGGATCGTCCTGGCCGGCGAGCCCATCGATCTCGCAAGGATCAAAGTGCCGGCTTTTTTTCTCTCCACACGGGAAGATCACATCGCGCCCTGGAAAGCGACCTATCGAGGCCTACGCTTGCTCGGTGGCCGCGTTCGATTCGTGCTGAGCGGCTCCGGGCACATCGCCGGTGTAATCAACCCGCCGGCAAAGAATAAATACGGTTATTGGACGAATACCCGCACCCCCGAAGATCCGGACGAGTGGTTGGCGGCTGCCGAATACCATCCCGGTTCTTGGTGGCCGCACTGGCTCGGCTGGTTGAACTCCAAAGGCGGTGCCAAGGTGGCGGGCCGTCGAGTCGGTGCCGGCAAGCTCGAGCCCATCGAGGACGCACCGGGCAGCTATGTCAGGGAGCGGCATGATTGAGCGCCGCCCACGGCCGCCGTGGGGCGCGAGCCGCTTGCTGGGAATTGGGCGCCCTTGCGGTTGAGGCGGGTCGCCCATGACCGGAGGGTAGGGGTTACTGTAAACGCAGACTACCCAGGTGACGGCCTTCAAGGCCTGCAAGGGTATTTATGGCAGGTCTCTCGGCTAGCCCCCGATATTATACGGTTGGTTGATTGGGCCAAATGCACGTCTAATGCACTTAAGTAAACCGACCGGTTGCTGAGATGAATGATTTTTTACTGTCGAGGCGAGGGTGACATGGTCGAGGACAAGCCCCGGGTGGGCGTGATCATGGGCAGCAAGTCCGACTGGTCGACGATGCGTTATGCCGCCGAGATGCTTGCTGAATTCAGCATCACCTATGAGGCGCGCATCGTCTCGGCGCACCGCACGCCGGAGTGGCTGCGCGAGTATGCGCAGCAGGCGCGGCCGCGCGGGTTGGAGGTCATTATCGCCGGGGCGGGTGGTGCCGCCCATCTGCCGGGTATGGTGGCCGCCTACACGACCGTGCCCGTCCTCGGAGTCCCGGTGCTAAGCCAGGCTTTGCAGGGATTTGATTCCCTGCTGTCCATCGTGCAAATGCCTGCCGGCGTACCGGTGGCGACCTTCGCCATCGGTCAGGCGGGGGCGCGCAATGCCGCTTTGTTTGCCGTGGCGCTGCTCGGCCGGGATCAACCCGAGCTGCAACAGGCGCTGCAGGCATTTCGGCAGCGCCAGGCGCGTGCGATCACGGAGGATACGCTGCCTTGAGCGGTCCCATTCTGCCCGGCGCTACGTTGGGCGTGCTCGGCAGCGGCCAGCTCGGGCGTATGTTCGCGATCGCCGCCCGCCGTATGGGCTATCGAGTGCATGCCTATTCTCCGGATCGGGAAACTCCGACCGGGCAGGTGGCCGATCGCGAGATCTATGCGGACTACCAGGATTTGGCGGCATTGACTGATTTTGCGCGTGAAGTGAACGTCATCACCTTCGAGTTCGAAAACGTCCCTGCCAAGGCCACCGAGTGCGTGGCGCGTTACGTGCCGGTACGCCCTCGGGGTGAGGTGTTGCACATCATCCAAAACCGTTACCGCGAGAAAACGTTCCTAGTCAGCAACGGCTTTCCCACCGCGCCGTTCGTTGCCGTGACCACGCGGGAAGAATTGGCCGCGGCCGTGCAGCGCATGCGCCCCCCGGTTGTGCTCAAGACCGCCGGTTACGGTTACGATGGCAAGGGACAGGCGGTAATCCACGGGCCGGAGGACGTGGACGCGGCTTGGTCCAAGATCGGCGCGGTCGAGGCCATTGTCGAGCGCTTCGTCGATTTCCAGCAGGAAGTCTCCGTCGTGGCGGCGCGGGGCGGCGACGGCGCATTTGCGCACTATGGCGTAATCGAAAACCAGCACCGTAATCATATCCTCGACCTGTCCATCCCCGGGCTGAGCCTGCCTGGTCGCCTCGAGGCCCAGGCGTTGGAAATCACCCAGGGAATCCTGGAAGTGCTGGATGTGGTCGGGGTACTGTGCGTGGAGTTCTTCGTTACGGCCGAGCAGGAACTGTTGATCAATGAATTGGCGCCTCGTCCCCATAATTCCGGTCATTTCAGCTTCGATGCGTGCATTACCAGCCAATTCGAGCAGCAGGTGCGTACCATTTGCGCGCTTCCTATGGGGGACACGCAGATGTTGCGCCCGAGTGCCATGGTGAATCTGCTGGGTGAGCTATGGGGCAGTGGCGAACCGGACTGGGCGGCTGCTTGTGCCGACCCGGCGGTGAAATTACATCTCTATGGCAAGCGCGAGGCTCGTCCGGCCCGCAAGATGGGGCATATCACCGCATTCGGTTCGGATCGGGAGAGTGCTGCACGGCGGGCGATAGCGGCACGTGCGGCGTTGGTCGCAGCAAAGGCTTGAGTTTCGGCCAGACATTGGCCAACAAGCGAGATTGTGCCGCAGCGGTTGGATGGATGCCGTCGGGCTGCATAAGCTCAGGGCTCTCTGCAACCCCCGCTAGCAGCTTGGGCACCAACGGGACCGCTTCGGTCTGAGCGAGCTCATGGAACAGTGCTTGGAAGCGCTCGGTGAAAATCGCCCCGTAGTTAGGCGGGAGTCGCACTCCAATCAGCAGCACCCGGATATCCCGGTGTTTCGCCTGATGCACGATTTGGCCAAGATGCGATCTGATCTCGGCAAGCGGTATGCCGCGCAGACCATCATTCCCGCCGAGCTCGACGATGAGGATGTCCGGATGATAACGGTCCAAGGCGGCCGGCAGGCGAGCGAGCCCGCCACCCGTCGTATCGCCGGAGATGCTGGCGTTGACTACCCGATAGTCCCGGTTTTGTTTGGCAAGGCGCGCAGCCAGCAGCGCGACCCAGCCGGCGTTCTGATCGATGCCGTGTGCCGCGCTGAGGCTGTCACCGAGCACCAGGATCGCGCGCTCGCTCGCTCGCGCCGGCAAGACCAGCAGTAGCAATAGAACGATTAGGAGTCGGTGGATCATGACGGCTATTTCATGCGTGGACATGCTGGCCACCGAGAGGCTCACTATGCGGTTCGCCGCGCCCGAGGGCGATATCACATTGTTTGAAAATTTGCATATTAACATCCCGCGTGGCAATGCGGTGGCTATTCTGGGTGCTTCGGGCTCCGGCAAGTCTACGCTGCTTGGTCTGTTGGCCGGTCTGGAGCAGCCTTGCGCTGGACGCGTATGGCTCGATGGCGTGGATCTGACCGCCCTGGATGAGGACGGGCGGGCGCGCTTGCGCGCGGGCCGCGTGGGGTTCGTGTTTCAATCCTTTCATCTGCTGCCGGGGCTCACGGCGTTGGAGAACGTCATGCTGCCTCAGGAGCTAGCGGGCGAGCCGCGGGCGCGCGCTCAGGCGCGCGCCGCGCTGGAGGCGGTCGGGCTTATCGAGCGGCTGCATTTCTATCCGGCGCAGCTCTCCGGCGGCGAGCAGCAGCGGGTGGCGTTGGCACGAGCGTTTGTTACTCCGCCGGTGCTGCTGTTTGCCGATGAGCCCACGGGTAATCTCGATCAGCACACCGCCGAGCGTGTCAGTCGGTTGCTCTTTGGGCTCAATGAGGCCCATGGAACGACGCTGGTCCTCGCGACTCACGACGCCACTCTCGCGCAACGCTGCCAGGCAGTGCTGCGCTTGCATGCGGGTCGTTTGGAAGCGCTGAGATGAGTGCTCCGCCGTGCTGAGCCTGCAGCTGTTGCTACGCGATTGGCGGGCTGGCGAGCTGCGTTTGCTCGCTTTGGCGGTGGTCGTCTCGGTGGCGGCCGTTACCTCGGTCGCCTGGCTTGCCCAGCGCATTGGTGTTGTGGCAACCCGAGCCCCGGCTGCCGAGTTGCTTGGCGCCGATCTGGCGGTGCGCAGCAGCCAGCCGATACCCGAGCCATGGCGGCAGCAGGCTCGAGCGTGGGGCCTGCGCACCGCGCGCACGGCCGAGTTCCCGAGCGTGGTGCTCACCGGCGAGCGTACCGAGCTGGTTTCGGTAAAAGCGGTGGATCCGGCCTATCCCTTGCGCGGGAAGCTGCGCGTCCGCGCCGGGCATTCGGCACCGGAGCATGCAAGCCGAGGAAATCCCGGTCGCGGCCGGGTTTGGGTGGATCCGCGGCTGCTTACCCGCCTCGATCTGGCCATCGGCGATCGCATTCGGCTCGGTCGAAGCACGTTTCGGATCACTCGGTTGATTACCTTGGAGCCGGATCGGGAAGGCTTCCTGTACAGCCTGGCTCCCCGAGTGCTGCTGCGCTGGGATGACCTGGCCGACACCGGGTTGGTGCAGCCGGCGAGCCGGGTGCGCTACCAGCTACTCCTGGCCGGCTCGGCGGCGCCGCTGCAGCGCTACGCGCATTGGCTCGCGCCGCGCGTACCGAGCGGTGTGGAGCTGGTGCATCCTAGCGAGATGCGGTTCGGTATTCGCGAGGTGGCCGAGAAAGCACAGCGTTTTCTCAGTCTGGCGGCGCTGTTGACGGTCGTGGTGGCCGGTGTGGCCATGCTGCTCACCACGCGCCATTACGCTGAGCGTCAGGTCCTAGGCGTCGCGCTGATGCGTTGCTTCGGTGCTACCCGTGGGCGGGTCATACGGTTACTCGCCGGCAAGCTGTTCTGGCTCGGGGTCATCGCCGGTGCCCTCGGTGCGCTGGTCGGCTATTTGGTGCATCTTGCCATGTTGGCGGTGCTCGGCGGGTTCGTGGTGATGGCGCTGCCGGCCCCTGGCCTGGGGCCGCTGCTGTTGGGTTGGCTGACGGCACTGGCTGCGTTGTTAGGCTTCTCGTCGCCCACGTTGCTGCGCCTGCAGGGGATTACCCCGCTGCGCGTGCTACGGCGAGAGGCCGGTGGGGAGTTGACCGGCGGCAGCGCACCTTATGGGTTGGCAGTGGCGATCGTATTCGCCCTCATGTGGTGGCAGGCCGCCGACTTCGAGCTGGCTTCTTATGTCTTTGCGGCGGTTTTTGGCAGTTTCATGCTGCTGGTGGTGGGAGCGGGCATTCTTGTTTTGGGAGTGCGCCATTGGCATCGCCGCGGCGGCCCTGGCCGTATGCTGTGGCTTAGCGGGCTGAGTCGGCGCCCAGGTGCTGCCGTTGTGCAAATCGCGGCCGTCGGTTTGGGTTTGATGGCGCTCTACCTACTGTTGGTAGTGCGCACCGATCTATTGGATGCCTGGCGCGATCGGATCCCCGTCGATGCGCCCAATCAGTTTCTGATCAATATTCAACCCGCCGAGGTGGCTGCGGTGCGCCGGCTATTGGCAAGCCGGGCCAGTGTCGAGCCACGCTTTTATCCTATGATTCGCGGGCGTCTCGTGGCCCGCAACGGCCAGCCGCTTACGGCGGAGGATTATACCGAAGACCGAGCTAAGCGTTTGGTTCAACGTGAGTTCAATCTTTCCTGGGCGCAGCGGCTGGCAGCGGATAATCGCGTAATAGCCGGCCGATGGTGGTCCGCCGAGCGGATGGATCCGCAGCAGCTCTCCGTCGAGCAAGGGCTTGCCGAGTCTTTGGGGATTCGTCTGGGCGATCGCCTGACGTTCCGGGTGGGGGGCGAAACCGTAAGCGCCACAGTGACTAGCCTGCGTGCGGTCGATTGGGACAGCTTTCATGTCAACTTCTTCGTCCTGGCTCCCCCGGGGCTGCTGCAGGGCTTTCCGGCCACCTGGATTACCAGCTTCTATCTGCCGCCAGACAGCGCGGATCTCATGGCGCAGTTGGTTCGCAAGCACCCCAGTATTACAGTAATCGATGTCGATACCCTGCTGCGCACCGCGCGCCAGATGATCAATCAGGGTAGCCGGGTAGTGGAGATCATGGCGCTGATGACGCTCACCGCCGGGCTGTTGGTGCTGTTTTCGGCCCTGCAAATCACCGGCGAGGAACGCCGGCTCGAGAACGCCCTTCTGCGCGCCCTAGGAGCGACCCGAGGGCATCTGCGGCGTATGGCGCGTCTGGAATTCCTTCTTGTGGGAGGAGCGGCCGGCACGTTGGCCGGCTTTGCCGCCACCGCAGCCGGCTACATCGCAGCCGAGCGTTTGTTCGAGCTTCCCTATCAGGCCGATTGGGCCGCCATTCCGATCGGTGCGGCGCTCGGGGTGGCTGTAGTTTGGTTAGCCGCGGTGGGAGCCGGGTACCGATATCATAATGTTTCGCCTATGCGGTTACTGCGCGCGGCACAATGAAGATGAACTCGCTGCAGCGTCCTGGATCGTGGTGAGCCGGTCTGCGTCTTGACCGCCAGGCAAGGCCGGTAACGTTCGGCCGGGCAAGGTTAGCGTACCTGGACCTCAAAGTCAGTGAGCAGCGGGCGTAGCTCCCAGTTCGGGTCGCCGAAGACCAGGAAATCCGGATTGAGCAGGGAGGCCTTGGCGTTGTAGGTGAGCGGACGGAGATCGACCCGGGTGACGCGGCCGCCGGCTGCTTCGACTACGCATTGGGCGGCCGCCGTGTCCCACTCCGAGGTCGGGCCGAAGCGGGGGTAGAGATCCGCTTTACCTTCCGCCACTAGACAGAATTTCAGCGAGCTGCCCACCGAGCGGGTCTCGTGTGGCGGAAGGCGCTCGAGCAGCCGGTCTACGGCCTCGCCCCGATGCGATCGGCTGACCACCAGCGTCAACGACCCGTTCGGTAGCGCTCGCGTATGCAGTGGTGTTCGTGCACCGTCGCTGATACGCCAGGCGCCATCGCCTCGATTGCCAATATAAGTGGTCTTAAGCACGGGAGCGTGCACGATACCCAGAACGGGTTGGCCCTGTTCCACCAGTGCGATGTTGACCGTGAACTCGCCGTTTTTTTTGATGAACTCCTTGGTGCCGTCCAGCGGATCCACCAGCCAATAGAGTGGCCATTGGCGGCGGCTGTCGTAGTCGGGCAGACCGCCTTCCTCGGATAATACCGGAAGCGTCGGAGTCAGCTCCCGCAGGCGGGTGAGTATATGCTCATGGGCGGCGCGGTCAGCCTCGGTGAGGGGGGATGCGTCGGTTTTGGTCTCCACAGCGAAGTCCCGCTGATAGACTCGCATGATGCGTTTGCCGGCTTCCTCTGCCAGGATGATGAGGGACTCGGCCAACTGTCTGCGGTGCTCGACGTCCATGCTGTTCAGATCTCCGAATGCGGCCTCAGGCGATGTTCTCGAACCATGAAAAGAGCGGCGATCGTGCGCGCTTCGGTCAACTCCTCGCAGGCGAGTAAACCCGCCAGGTCGGATAACGGCCAGGATACTACCTCGAGGGCCTCCGGCTCGTCACCCTCGAGACAGTCCGGATAGAGCTGTTCGGCCAGTACCACCTGGGTCTGATGCGAGAGATAACCCGGTGCGAGGGTCAGTAGACGTAATGGAGTTAGGCGTCCGGCCGCATAGCCTACTTCCTCGCGCAGCTCACGAGCAGCCGCTGAGAGCGGTTCCTCGTCCTGTTCTATCCGACCTTTGGGCAAGCCAAGCTCGTAACGATCCGTTCCGGCCGCGTATTCACGTACCAGTAGCACCGTGTCGCCCTCGAGGATAGGTACGATCAGCACGGCGCCGACTGATCCAGCACCCGGTGTGAGCCGCTCGTATTCGGCTTCGACCCCGTTGGAGAAGCGCAAGCTCACGGCTTCCACCTGAAACAGGCGGGAGCGCGCAACGATGCGCCGCTGCATGGTTATCGGTTTGCGTGGCATGCCAGGACTCCAGCGGGGACAATGCGGCTATTGTACACACGCCCTGGCGCTCGTCATTGAGGTTGCTGTCGATCACCGTGGAGTCTGTTCGTTATGGATTTGTGGATCCGTTGCGTTGCACGGTTCGCTCCGGTGCGTCGGTGTGTCTGCCGAGCGAGCGTGTTAGCAACAAATAGATTTGTCCGGTTTTGTAGCAAATGAATTGTCCGCCTGTGCTGGCCGTGGTTCCGGCCCTGGAGGGCGTAGCCCGAAGGGGCCGGAACCACGGCGGCGCGCTGCGGGCGG
>JAGFJL010000151.1 GCA_024102725.1 Nitrococcus mobilis | reverse complement strand
ACTCGGGAGTGCAATTTTGCCTTGAGCGCCAAGGGGCTCGGCCGTTTTCGCGTCAGCGCCTTTTATCAGCGCAACAACGCCGGGATGGTGCTGCGGCGGATCGAAACGCGGATTCCCACCATCGAAGAGCTGCGCCTGCCGTCGATCTTGCGTGAGCTCGCCATGACCAAGCGGGGCATGATCATTTTCGTCGGTGCTACGGGTACCGGCAAGTCCACCTCGCTTGCCTCCATGATCAGCTATCGCAATGAAAACAGCGCCGGCCATATCGTAACCATCGAGGATCCGATCGAGTACATGCACCAGCATCGTGGCTGCATCGTCACGCAACGCGAGGTCGGCATCGATACCGCCTCTTTCGAGGTGGCGCTGAAGAACACGCTGCGTCAGGCGCCGGATGTCATCCTCATCGGCGAGATTCGCACCCGCGAGACCATGGATTACGCGATCGCCTTCGCCGAGACCGGTCACCTCTGCCTAGCGACTCTGCATGCCAATAATGCCAATCAGGCTATGGACCGAATCATCAACTTCTTTCCGGCAGATCGGCATCGGCAACTGTTCACCGACCTCGCGTTCAATCTCAAGGGGGTGATTGCCCAACAGTTGATCCCGACCCCGGATGGCAAAGGGCGCGTGCCGGCCATCGAAATTCTCATAGGTACGCCGCTCGTGTCCGACAAGATTGCGCAAGGCGAGATCCTGGAGCTCAAGGAGGTCATGAAACGCTCCCGTGAGCAGGGCATGCAAAGCTTCGATCAGCATCTCTACGAGCTCTACACCCACGGGCAGATTACTTATGAGGATGCGCTGCGCTACGCTGATTCGGCCAACGAGGTGCGTTTGATGGCGAAGCTGGCCCAGGGCAATACGCCGGCGCAGCTGGACCAGACGACTCGGGGCATGCGCTTGCTGATGGACGACGATGTGTAATGATCGAGCCACTCTTGCCAGGGTTTGCATGTTGAACGAGGCGCGCGTGGGGCGCAGGCCAGGCGGTGCTACAGTGGGTCGTCGTGGCGATGGATCAGGCGCCCGGCGACCAGAGTGTAGTTTACCCGACCCGGCAGTTCCCAGCCGAGGAAGGGGGAGTTTTTGGCTTGGCTGCGCAGCGTCTCCGGTGTGCACCACCACACCGCATCGGGATCGAAAATGCATATATCAGCCGGCGCTCCCGGCGTTAGGCGCCCGGTTTCCAGGCCCAGAACCCGGGCCGGGTTGATGGTCACGCAAGCCAAGCCCTGGCATAGACCGAAGACGCCTTCCTCGACCAGCCGCAACAGCAGCGAGAGTAGCGTGTCGAGCCCGCAGGCGCCTGAGGCTGTGCTGGTGAAAGGGCCGTTTTTGGCATCCGGGTCATGGGGCTGATGATCGGAGCAGATGACCCCGATCGTTCCATCGATCAGCGCCGCGCGAAGCGCTTGGCGGTCAGCTATACCGCGCAGCGGTGGCTGCAAATGGAAGCGGGCGTCGAACTGCGCGCAGTCTGCCTCCGTTAGGAAAAGTTGATGGATGGCGACATCCGCCGTGACCGGCAGTCCGCTGTTTTGGGCGCGTGCGATCAGCTCTATGCCTTGGCGCGCTGACAGCCGTCCGAAATGGGTACGACCTTGTATATCCGCCACCAGGGCGAGGCTTCGACCCAGCTCGGCGAGCTCGGCCGTCGCCGGGATGCCTGCTATGCCGAGCCGAGTGGCGACGATTCCATCATGTAGGTAACCGGCTCGCGAGAGCCAGGGATCGGCTGGCGTGAGCAGCACGGGTATCTCGAACGTCGCCGCATACTCAAGCGCGCGTTGCAGCACCAAGGTATCGCGTATGGTGCGGCCCGCATCGGTCATGGCGGCGCAGCCGGCTTGGTGCAGTGCGACCATTTCACTGAGTCGTTCGCCGGCGAGCTCCAAGGTCAGCGCACCCAGGGGCAGTACTCGGGCGCTGTCGGCCTCCTGCGCCCGGCGGTGCATCAGTTCCGCCACCGAAGGGGTATCCATCACGGGATAGGTATCGGGTAGGCAGGCGAGCGTGGTGATGCCGCCCGCCGCGCCGGCCCGGGTCTCGCTGGCGATGGTTGCTTTGTGCTCCGCCCCCGGTTCGCCCAGGCGCGTGGCAAGATCGATCAATCCGGGGCAGACGATTTGCCCGGTGGCATCGATTTCGAGGTCGACGGTGAGATCGCTCGGAGGCTCGCCGACGGTTAGAATGCGCCCGTCGGCGATCACTACTTCGGCCAACTCATCGTGCCCAGAGGCTGGGTCGATGACGCGCCCCCCATGGATCCGGATCCGGTTCATGCCGGCTCCCGGGGCACTTCTTGATAGGCGCCAAGCGTCATGGACATGACCGCCATGCGCACCGCGATACCGTTGGTTACCTGTTCTAGAATGACCGAGCGTGGGCCTTCGGCGACGCGCGAGTCGATTTCCACACCCCGGTTGATGGGGCCGGGATGCATGACGATGGCGTTCGGCTTCGCAGCAGCCAGTTTGCCCTCGGTCAAGCCATAGACTCGGAAATACTCGGGCTCGCTCGGCAACAGCGCACCCTGCATACGCTCGCGTTGCAGTCTGAGCACCATCACCACATCCGCCTCCTGCAGCCCCAGGCGCATGTCGTGGAAAACGCGCACCCCCAAGCTTTCGATGTCGCGTGGCAGCAATGTGCGCGGCGCGATGACCCGAATTTCTCCGGCCCCCAGTGCACTGAGGGCGTGAATCTGCGAGCGAGCCACGCGGGAGTGCATCACATCGCCCACGATCGCGATGATGAGTGGTTCGAAGCCGCCCTTGTGGCGACGGATGGTGAAGGCATCCAGCATGGCCTGAGTGGGATGGGCGTGGCGACCGTCGCCGGCATTCAACACGCTGACACCCGCCCCGACGTGCCGCGCCACGTAGTCGGCGGCGCCGCTCTCGGCGTGGCGGACTACGAACATGTCGGCTTGCATTGCCTCCAGGTTGCGTAGCATATCCAGCAGACTCTCACCTTTCACGCTCGTAGTGGCTACGTTTACATTGAGCACATCGGCGGAAAGGCGCTTGGCGGCCAGTTCAAAAGTGACCCGGGTCCGTGTGCTGGCCTCGAAGAACAGATTGATCACCGTTCGCCCGCGGAGCAGGGGAACTTTCTTGACCGATTTGTCGATTACCCCCGCGAACGACTCGGCCGTATCGAGGATCTGCAGCAGCAACTGGCGCGACAGGCCTTCGGTGGTTAGAAAGTGCCGCAATCGCCCATCGGTATGGAGCTGGGCGGTCATGTGCGCTCCCGCTCGATGCTCAGCTTGAGCGGTGAAGGCCCCAGCAGTTTGATCTGTTCCGTCGGGTTCAACTCGAGATGCGCGCCGACGACATCCGCTGCAATGGGCAGTTCGCGGCCGCCTCGGTCCACAAGCACGGCCAGGCGCACCGCAGCCGGCCGTCCATAGTCGAAAATCTCGTTGAGCGCCGCGCGAACCGTGCGGCCGCTATAGAGTACATCGTCGATCAGAATGATCAGGCAGCCGTCCACTTCGAAGGGCAGACGGGAGGGTTGTACCCGGGGATGCACTCCAATGCGGTCGAAGTCGTCCCGGTGAAAATGGATATTAAGGGCCCCGATCGGGCTTGCCAGGCCGAGCAACGGATGCAGGCGCTCGGCGAGCCAGACTCCCCCGGTATGGATGCCGATCAGGGCGAGCGGCTGCTTCGGGTCGCGCCGCGCAACAAGCGCGCGCAGCGCTTCGCTCATGTGGGTAAGAAGGTGGTCCACCTCGGGCAACGACTTCATAGTAGCCTTTGCTCG
>JAGFJL010000120.1 GCA_024102725.1 Nitrococcus mobilis | reverse complement strand
AGTTCGCGCTGTCCGAGGCGATCCCGATCGGCGCGCGCGTGTTGCGCGACTGGCCGTTCCTGCTCGGCTTCGCCTGCTACGGAGTGAGCCTGGTCGTGTGGATCGCCGCGCTCACGCGCGTGCCGGTCACCGTGGCGTACCCGATGCTGTCGATCGGCTACGTGATCAACGCGCTGATCGCTCGCTACTGGCTGGGCGAGGCGATGGGGCTGACCGCCTGGCTGGGCATCGCGTTCATCGTGCTCGGGGTCACGCTGATCGCGCGGCAGGCGGGGTAGGCAGATTCTGGCGGAGGGAGGGTCCGCCGCACCGCTAGGACTGGCGCGGGTTTTCAGCCACTATTTTGCTGCGTCCATCAATGTGGCCAACAAACCTAGACCGCTTGGCCGATACCGCACTGGTATCCGATCCGGCATCCTCGCCGGCATGACGCCCGCAATCATCCGCCAGCCTGACGGCACGATCATCGTGCTGTGCCCGGACGGTACGGCGTTACGCATAGACGCCGACGGCCAAATTCGGCCAGAGCCGGTGGAACGCGACCAGAACAACAATCAGCAGGGACAGGCTTTCGGCGTCGCAATGGCCGATACCGCTGCCCGCCGAGCCGCCGCACGATCCCGGCATGAATCACAATGCGATCAACGAACGATGCACCCTTGAGCCACTGGCCCAGACTCAGGAGGACACGGGTTGCGCTGATGCTCGCCCATCAAGCCAAGAGCATCGACCTCTCTCGCATTTCGCCGCGCACCTCGTACCACCATTTCCGGTACTCGCTGGTGTCAAGGTCGATTCCAATATCGGGCTGATGCAGCGCCTTCAGATCGTTGAACTGGGCGTCGTTGCCACCATTGGCCAGCCAACGGTAGTGCATCTCCCAGAGCTGAGCATCGATGCGCTCAACCTTCCGCTCGGCTATAAACCAGGCGGGGAGGACCGGCAAAAACCAGAACCCGAGCAAGACCAGCAAGGTGGTGCCCGCCGAATTGAGCCATGGCAAGTCAAGCAAATCGCGCCCAATCCCTATCGCTGCAATGGCAACCACAGACAAACCTATCGCCCACTTGCTGCGAAACCGGCCAGCGTATTCCTTGATCCCCTCGGCGTGCGGATCGCGGCGGTATAGCAGACTTTGAACCCCCCACGCGACTGCGGCGACGACTTCCATGCGGCGCGTCAAGTCCCGCCGCTCATCCTCGGTAAGTTCTCTCGGCTCGCGCTGCTCGCTCATCTCTTCCCCCTCGTTGTTCTTGGATCGCCCAACGCCATTCCTAATGCGGCCCGGTGCCTGCTGTCACGTGGGGCGATCGTCCGGTCATTTGAAGTGACCTAAATCCTCCCGTTGCGCCCCGAGTAGGGCATTCATCGCCTTCGACAGTTCGCGCAGCTTGCGCCAGTGCCCGCCGCGATAAGCATTGCGGCTTGACCGCGCCTTGCCCTCATCGGTCCGCGGCCCCGTCGATTTGGCCCACGGTTTCCAGCGCCGGATTGCCTCGGCTTGGCGCGCTCGCCGTTCCGGTGTCCAGCCGTTAATCCCCGACATCATTCTTCTGAAGGTGCGTATCGTGGTACTACGGGTTCCCGCTTGTACGCATCCCACGGGCCAGAACCGACCACAGGCGCATCCATCCAGCGCGCGAACTTCCAAGTCTTGCCGTCTCGCCGAATTCCCACCGCTTCAAGTCGATCGTTCTCAAATCCAAACATCAGATTCAGCGACTCGTAATGCAGCATCCGACTCAATCCATCCCCGCTCTTGACAACCGCGCTTGGTGTTCCGAGTCTTTGCTCGACAGCTTGTGTTCCAGCGAAACCGGATATCCCCAAGGGGATGGGTAAGGAAGCACGTTGGCCGACGGCGAGCACAGAATTCACCGCGCCATCCTTGAACGAAACCTTATAGCCGATCGTATGTGTGTCGTCCTTATAGACCCAATCGCCTTCGACCTCTTCAGACGCTTTGCCCTTGAAAAAGAGCACGTCCTCTTGTGACATTCCGAGGCGGATACCGCCCAGCTCGTCGATTGGTCGCACCCGATCCTCCCAAACCCTGTAGCCCCACAGTCCGCCACCGCCTAGGGCAACCAAGGCAGCTAGTCCGCCGATCAATCCCACGGTCAGTCGCTTCCAGCGCCAGCGATCCTTTGTCGCTACGAACAGATAGGTGAGAGACAGAACCAGCGCGCCAAGGAAGATGCCCGTTCCAATGGTCATAGTTTGCCCTCCTTGTCTCTCGCTGACAGCGTGGATGGTGCACCGGAGGAATCGGGCTGCCAAGTATTGCCGGTGT
>JAGFJL010000116.1 GCA_024102725.1 Nitrococcus mobilis | reverse complement strand
AATGCTCGCTCACGGTCGCCGGCTCGCACAGCCAGACTGGAAAGCGCGAGTTCGATTTGCAGATTACCCGGATGGGCATCCAATGCGGTCTGATAATGCTTATTAGCGTCAGCAAAGTCCTGCTTCTGGATCGCCAGTACGGCGAGACCATGGTGACCGCCGATGCTGGCGGGATCTTTTTTTACCGCCAGTTCAAACGCCTTACGTGCCTCGTTGTTCTTTTTCTCCAAAAGAAAAACCAGCCCGCGCAGCACATCTGGCAAAGCGCTTTCAGGAGTTTTCTTGGCTACTCGGTCAATGGCCTGCATGGCTTGGTCTAGGTCACGCTTGGCAATGAGCGTGCGGATCAACATGATATCGGCACGGGCATCCTCATTGTCGAGCTGCGAAGCCATATCCAGCTCTTCGATCGCCTGCCGTGCATCCCCGCTCTGCAACAGCAAGCTGCCGAGCGCCATGCGAAACGCCGCCTTATCAGGCGCCCGCGCCACCGCTTGCTCGAAGTAATGCCGACCGGAGGCAGGATCGCCCACCGACAGTGCGGCTTGCCCAATAGCCGCCAGCATTCTCGGATCTTCAATATCCAACCCTTGCAGCTCTCGCAAGGTCTGAACGGCGGCACTATCGCCGCCCGCCTGCGCCTGGCTAAGCGCTAACAGCACCTTTACCCGGACGGCGTCAGGATGCTTCTGCAGAAACCGGGAAAAGCGCTGAATCGCCTGCTCATAGTTGTGCTGTGCATAGTTGGTCAAGCCAAGCCACAGAATGGCTGGATCGAAGTCAGGGTTCGCCCTTAGCGCATCTTGATAGGCGAGGGCCGCATCGTTGAAACGCCCCTGGCGGAATCGCAGGAAGCCAAGCAGATGATTCACCTGCGCAGAGGTGGGCACCAGCTTGTGCAATGCCTCGATATCCGCCTCAGCCGCCTCGAGCTGATTCTCGAGCAACTCGATTTGGGCCCGCGCCATCAAAGCGCTCGGCTGATTGGGCACGAGTTCCAAGGCCTTACCGAAAGCATCGAGCGCGGCTTTATTCTGCTGCGCGGCCGCTTCGATCCGACCGAGCATGATCCAGCTCTGAACATGCTTCGGGTGCTGCTGCAAGAGACCCTTGACACGCGCCTTCGCCTGGTCGATCCGGTCTTGCAGCAGATCACAGCGGGCCAGCCCCAGATCGGCCGACAAATTCTCCGCATCCAACTTGGCCGCCTGCTGGTAGTCGGCGCACGCAAGCTCGATTTTGCCTAACGCCTGCTCGGCATCCCCTTTAACAATCAAGGCCTCGGCGTGGCGGGCAGGATCCGATTGCCGAGACGGTTTGAGCGCATCGAGCACGTCCTGGTAACGTCCCTGCATGAGCATTGCTTTAGCAAGCTCCGGAGCGACCTCTACCTCGGGCACACCGAGTGAAATCGCCCGGCGCAGCTCTTTTTCCGCCGCCTGCCCCTGGCCGCTCTCCACATAGATTTTGCCCAGCAAGTGTCTGGCCTTGGCATTGTCGGGGCTCTGTTGGAGCGCATTCTTCAGCTCGATGACGGCCGCGTTGAGCTCGCCCTGAGCGCGGTACTCGGTCGCGTTCCGAATGTGCTCTTCGGGCGACTGCGCGCCAAACCGGTCGCAGGCTGTCAGCGGCAGAACCAACGCCAAAATCAGGATCACGGCAACCCCGATAGCTGGGTGCGCGCCTTTCGCCTTCCGGACTCGAAGCATTCCGTTCTCCCCGCCCGGCGTGGCCGGGCTTTGGTGCCTAGTCCTTTGCATTTTCCCCATTAATCCGCCGCCATGGCACCTTTGAGGCCGTATTTGCTGAGCAGTGAGTACAGCGTGGGCCGGCCGATACCAAGCAGTTCGGCGGTCCGCGCCAGGTTGCCGTTGGCTTGACCAAGCGCTCGCGACACCGTGCGCCGCTCGACTTGTTCCCGCGCTTCGCGCAGCTTCAATGACGAGGTTTCAGTTTCGTTGCGCGGCAAAGCCAAATCGGCAGCCGTTATGTTGTTATATTCGGCCATGATAACTGCGCGGCGCAAGATATTCTCCAGCTCACGCACATTTCCTGGCCACTGGTACGCTTCGACCGCCGCCAGCGCATCGGGTGAGAAGCCTTTAAGACTCCGCCGGTCCCGCTCGGCATACTTGCGTAAAAAAGCATGCGCCAGCAATGTCGCATCCCCATCGCGCTCCCGTAAAGGCGGAATGGCGACGGTGATCTCGCTGAGTCGATAATAGAGGTCTTCGCGAAACTCACCTTCCTCCAACATAGTCTTGAGGTCACGGTTGGTGGCGCACACGACGCGGACATCAACCGGTATCTCACCCCGCCCTCCCAGTCGTTCGATCACCCGCTCCTGCAGAAAACGCAGCAGCTTGGCCTGTAGCGCGAGCGGCAAATCACCGATTTCATCCAGGAACAGCGTGCCGCGATTGGCGTATTCGATCTTACCTTCGGTTTGGCGATTCGCCCCGGTAAATGCCCCGCGCTCGTAGCCGAACAGCTCGCTTTCCAACAGCGTATCGGGGATGGAGGCGCAGTTGATGGCGACAAAGCGCTCGGCCTGCCGAGGGCTGAGCCGGTGTAGAGCGCGTGCCAGGAGCTCCTTACCGGTCCCGCTCTCTCCCATGAGCAGCACCGTGGCATTGACCGGTGCAACTCGCTCGATCATACGACAGACCTGCAGCATCTGCGGCGAAGTAGCCACGATGCCCTCGAGCGGGCTCTGTGGTGCCTCGATCAGGCGACGGTGTTCCTGCTGCAGATCATAGAGGTTCTTGGCCCGATCGACGATCAGGCGCAGCACGTCGGCATCCACCGGTTTTTGATAGAAATCGTAGGCCCCCGCCGCCACCGCCCGCAGCGCCGTCTCACGCTCGTCGTGACCGGTGACGACGATGACTTTCGTATGCCGCCACCGAACCAGAATTTCCTCCAATGCCTGCAAACCTTCCGAGGCATTCGCTGGATCCGGCGGCAACCCGAGATCCAGCAACACGACCGGCGGTTCGTGAAGGTCGACGATCCGCTGCGCCTCCTGTCGAGTCGATGCCATCAATACATGATACTCACGAAAGCACCATTTGAGCTGGCGTTGTAGACCGGGGTCATCCTCGACGATCAGTAGCTTCGGCTGCGGCTTAGCCACGCAAGACCTCCCGATTTCCGTCCCCCACCGACATGGCGGAATCCGCCTCGTGCAGCGGCAACCGTAACACAAAGCAGCTGCCCTCGTTGGGGGCACTGATCACATCCATCAAACCCCCGATCGCCTCGACGAAATGGCGGGCTTCGTAGACCCCGACCCCCATCCCGGCATTACCCTTGGTAGTTTCGAAAGGACGAAACAAGCGCTCGCGGATGAACTCTTCGGCCATTCCCGTCCCGCTGTCCCGCACCTCCAAACGACACCACCCCCCCTCACGTGCAACCCACAATTCGATCTCCCCCTCAGGCGGAGTCGCCTGCTGCGCATTGCTCACCAAATGCTCCAAAACGGTTGCCAGACGACCGCGCGGACAATCCACGACCAACCCCGGTGTATCGATCCGTACCCGGGGAATGGGCCGGCTGTTCGTCATGCCGCCGGCAATCTCTTCCGCCAACTTGCCGATATCCACCGGCTCCGTGGTTGCCAGCGGTGAATCCAGCTTGCGTAGATTCACCAAGACGCGGTTCATCCGCTGCGTGGCACTCTCCATCGTCCGAAAAGCATCCTCGACGAACTCCGGGTCGTCGCGGTACTGCACGGCATTGGCGGTTATCAATGACAGTTGGCCCGAGACATTTTTCAGATCATGCACGACGAACGCGGACAATCGATTGAATGCATCGAATTGCCTCGCATCGATGAGTGCATCGGTCGCATCCAGATGGGCCACATAGCTTGCGATCTGACGCCCGGCCGTTTTGAGTAAATCGCGATCCTCCCAATTAATCTCCCGCCGCACTTTGGGGCGGCTGAGCACGATAAAGCCCTGGAACCGATCCTGCAGCAGCAGCGGCAAAATCAGCCATGGCTGGCGGAGCCGGTCGAACCAATCCGGTAACGAGAGTTCGCCGTAGCGCTCCGGGTGCTCGCGGTATTCATCCAAATCAATGATCCACTCGCGTGCTCGAAGAGTGTGTATCAGCGGAGTATCGGCCGGCACCGTCACCGTGCCCGGAAACGAGATGTTCCAAGTGGCCGCCAAGATAAGATTGCCGTGCTCGTTGGTGCTCCATAACGCACCACTGGGGCTGTCCACGAGCTGCGCAACGGCACGGATGGCCCGCACCCGCAAGGGCTCTCCATGAATGGTTGCCGAGAGCGTACCGATAAAACGTAGCCATTCCTCGCGGTAGTCGTATTTGTAAGAAAAAAAGTGCTTGGAGACGAACACGCGTATCCACGCGCGCAGGCTACCGGAGAAAAGCGCGACCAAAAATACGATCACCGCGCCAACCAGGAACAGGATTTGCAGAGCGCCGCCCCAGCTACCGCCGATATAGCGGATGGAATAGCCGGCGATGGCCATGATCAAAAGGTAGATGCCCGCCCCGGTTATGACGACCGAGTCGACGACGATGCGCCGGGAAACCCCGATAGCCAACGACCATTTCGGATTGCGCGCGGCGGAGACGGCAATGAGAGGTACGGCTACGGCGTTGACGAACCCCCGCGCAGCAAGCGCCTGATCGTTCAGCTCGCCAAACAGCAATCCGTCGGCATAGAGATAGAAATCGAAGGCGAATACGACCCCAAGGCCCAGGCAGAGATGCTTGATACCCCAGCGGTTATCCGGCTCGACTCGGCGATAGAGCTGCTCGATCAGCACCATTCCGAGCAGGCTCGCCAGCAGCAGCCCGGCGAATCCCAGCAATGGTGGCAACCCCCCAAACCCCGTGGTGAGCACGAGCGAGCCGCCGGTGAGTGATATGGCAAGCCCGGCCAGCAGCAGCCAGGGATCCGCGCTCAGAGTCCACGGAGCGGCCGAGTGCGGCCACGACAACCGCAGCAGCACGGCCAGAAAAGAGAGCCACCCGGCGTACCGCAGAAACTCAAGCAGGGGAACAAGCCAGCGGAAAGCGGCGAATGGCCACAAATTGCTTAGACTGCAGACCGCCCCCCAGCCGGCGCACAACAACACGGCCAACAGCAGGATGACGCCCCGAGAAAGCCCGCGAAAGCCGGCGAACAGCAGCCCGAACAACAGCGTGTAGGCCGCCGCCGCCACACCATAGCTAACGGCAGCAACCGATATCGCCATGCCCACCGCTACCCCATCAAGACCATGCAATAGAATGCTTAACTAAGCGCTTCGATCGCTTTAGTTATGAGGCAATGCACTTCCGGCCATTCTCGAAAACCACCTACCGCACCCCGCACCGGATGTCTCTGTCATGAACAGCCTATCGCGCCTCAATTCACCGCAGGATCAGGGTCAACGACGACCGCCCGGCCGTTTGCACTCTTATCCCGCATAGCGGCTCTATTAACGACGAAATCCCGCTTGCTCTCCACCTGTTCGCCAAAGCCTAAGGCCGAGGCACTCATCTCACCACCGCTGCCCTCTGGAAAAGAGGGATGCAGCTGACTGCCGGCGAAAATGATGATCGTCGCCAGCAGCAAAAAGCCGACCACTCCAAACAACAGCCGCTGTCCCTTGCGTCGGGAGAAACGGCCCGGCTCAGCCCCCGTCTTACGATTACGCTCGTCCGGAATAATTCGCTGATCCGGGTCGGATCTGAGCTCGTGCACGAAAACCCGCTGCGAGGCCGTTACCCAAATGTCCGGTTCCGGTTCTGGTTCCGGTTCTGGTTCTGGTTCTGGTTTTGGTTCTGGTTCCGCTTCCGGCTCGCCCGGTTCAAACCCTTCCGGTGGCCGTGCGCCGCGAGAATCATTCAGCGTCGTTGAGCGCGGGGCAGGCGTCCAACCGGACGCCACTACCGGATCGGGCAGCGCACCAAGTACCGGTTCACGGCGATTAGGCCGATCTTCTTCCGGCGTATCTCCCTGCACGAAAAGCTCGTCATCATCAGACGACGATTCATCCCATCCGCTCCGGCGCTCCTCGGAAGCCTCAGGTAACTCTTCAAGCAGTTTATCCACATCTTTGATGTCCGCCGAGAGCAACATCTCGTCACGTAAGTCTTCAATGACCGCACGCATATCGCCAAGCCGGAAATCACGCTTCTCCTCGACAAAACCGTACATAAGCAAACGGCTCAGCACCTGATTGACGCGCCGAGGGACACCGCCGCTCAAGCGATGGATCATTGCAAGCAGTGCTGGCTCGAAGCTCGGATCACCCTGCCAGCCGACACGTTCCAACCGATGGCAGATGTAAGCCTCGGTCTCTTGTCCGTTCAGAGGTGAGAGATGGCAAGCCGCGATCATGCGCTGGTGGAGTTGTTCCATAATCGGCTGGCGAACTATATCCCGCAGTGACTCCTGGCCGATCAGGAAGACCTGAAGCAGCGACTGACCCTCCTTTTCCAAATTGGTTAGGAAACGCAACTCCTCCAACGCCGACTCCGATAACCCTTGCGCTTCGTCCACCAACAATATCGCGCGGCGCTTCGAGCGGTAATCCTGATCCAAACTGCGAATGATCTGACGCAGCAGCGACGCCTTGTCAAGATGATCGCCCTGCAGCGAGAGCTTGAAGGCGATCATGCGGATGAGCTCACTGCCTTCCAGCTGGGTACTATTGAGCTGAATCACTCTGAGCCGTTGTTTGCGCAAATCGGCCAACAGATCATAGATCAGCGTCGTCTTGCCGGTACCGGGCCGGCCGGTAACCATGACAAAGCCTTCCGCACGCTGCACACCGTATTCCATATAGGCTTTGGCTTTGCGGAAGCTGCGGTGGCGAAAACAGAATCGATAGTCGGGGGTCAGCCGAAACGGATCACCGGTAAAGCCAAAAAAGCTCTCGTACATAAGCCGTGTCGCCACTCCCTTGCCAAAATGCTATTACGAGGCTATCGGCATAGTCGGTAGCCTTCCTCGCCGTCACCTTGCGTATTGCAAGGAATCGGCCTATCGGGCACCTTTACCCAAAAGAACCACCTCTACAGTTTGTAACAGAATACTGAGATCGAACAGCAGATTGTGGTTTTTGGCATAATAAAGATCGTACTGCAACTTCTCGAAAGCATCGTGTTCCGAGGCACCATAAGGGTAGCGCACCTGCGCCCAACCGGTTAAACCGGGCCTCACCCGATGCCGCTCGGCATAGTACGGAAACCGGGCCGAGAGCGTAGATACGAACTGCGGCCGCTCAGGGCGCGGCCCGACGAAGCTCATTCTACCGGAGAGCACATTGAAAATCTGCGGTAGTTCATCAATCCGGTATTTACGGATGAACTGTCCTACCCGGGTGATCCGCGGATCACGCGTGGATGCCCAGCGGGGTTTACCGTCGCTCTCGGCGTTGACCTGCATACTGCGGAACTTCAGAAGCTCAAAGGGTATCCCCTCCTCGCCGATGCGCATCTGCCGGTACAACACCGGCCCCCGGCCGCCGCTCTCTAGCCAGATAGCCAG
>JAGFJL010000114.1 GCA_024102725.1 Nitrococcus mobilis | reverse complement strand
TTGGGGTCGCCGTTGGTGGCGTTGGCGTTTTGGGCGTTGTTGTCGTCGGAATCATCGGTATTGTAGGCGTTGGGGTTGGCATCGGGGTTGCCGCCGTTGCCGCCGTCGTTGTTGTTGGCATTGGCGTCGCCGCCCCAGGCGCCGTCGCCGCCGAAGCCGCCGTGGCCGGCGTTGGTGTTGGCGGTGGCTGTGGAATTAACGGTGTTGGTCTGATCATCCCCGAAGTTGAACTTGTTGATCGGGTTGGCCGAGGCGCTGGCACCGTACAGGGTGGCGAGTGCCAAACCGATGGAGCTCGCTAGTAGCGTCTTCTTCATAATCCTCACTCCTTATTACTGTTGCTCTACATGCGGGCCCGCTGAAGCATACCCATCAGGCCTGCGGCCCGCCGTTGAAGCACACCCATCAGGCCTGCGGCCCGACGGTCAATAGAGATAGAGCAACAGACGTGCCACCCTCCATCATTAAAGTATAAATTACTGATTTTTAATAAAATTTATAATAGAGACCGAGCGCTATGAAGCGCTGGTGGCTTGGTCGAATGGCAAGCGCGTATTACAGTAAAAAATCGGTCCGGATCCGCCTTTTGAAAATTTTACTTTGCAAAAACAATGAATTGATCGAAATACGTGTATGTGTATCAGGTTTGATACAGCCGAGCTCGCTCGGAGGGGCGTGTGTGCCACAGGTATTTATCAGGGAGCGGTCGAGGAACTCAGCCGAGTCTGCAGGAGGGCCGCTCGGCCCGAAACAGGCGAGCCTGACTATTCGAAACGCAGTTCGGCTACGACCGGCGCATGATCGGAGGGGCGTGGCCAGCCACGTGGTGCCCGATCCACGTAGCTTGCGGTAAGCGCTCCGGTGAGCGCCGCGCTGCTGAGGATAAGATCGATGCGCAGCCCACGGTTGCGCCGGAAGCTGTTCATCCGATAGTCCCACCAAGAGAAGATGTCCGGCTCTTGCGGGAATTGCCGGAAGCTGTCCGCGAAGCCGAGGGCGAGCACGGCCTGTAGCGCCTCCCGCTCGGGCGTGCTGCACAGCACCTGCTCGTGCCATTCTTGCGGGTCGTGGACGTCCCGGTCTTGGGGGGCGATGTTGAAATCTCCCACCACGACGCTGCGTGGCCGGCGCTCCAGCTCCTCGGCGAGCCAGCGGCGCAGGTGGGCGAGCCAGTCGAGCTTGTAGGCATACTTGTCGCTGCCCACGGCCTGGCCGTTCGGCACGTAGAGGTTGATGAACCGCAGCCCCGCCGCCGTCACCGCCAATACGCGGCGCTGCGGATCCGCCAGGGTCGGCAGCTCGGTGATCACCTCGGTGATCGGCCAGCGCGAGAGCACCGCGACGCCATTATAGGTTTTCTGCCCGGAGTAGACGACCTCATAGCCCGCGGCGCGAAGCGTCTCACTGGGGAAATGCTCGTCCGACACCTTGGTTTCTTGCAGGCCTAGGAGGTCAGGTTGCGTGGTTTCCAGCCACTCCAGAACCTGCGGTAGCCGGACCTTCAATGAGTTGACGTTCCAGGAGGCGAGTTTCAAGTTATCAGTAACCTATTGAATATAAGTGATGGTTGTTAAGATTATCATGTTGAATAGTTTGAATAATGCCCGCAATTCAGGGGCTTTAGCATGAACGCGATAACCTCGGATTCGAGCGCCACTCGCCAGTCGATTTCGCCGGCTGGCGGGGACCTTCTGTCTGGCGGGGACCTTCTGTGATGACTAAGCTTAAGTTAGTATAGTCATGCTTTCCATAAATATGGGTTTATGGCAATGAAAACGACTCTGGAGCTGCCGGACGAGCTGATGCGCGCCATCAAGGTACGGGCCGCGCGATCCAATCGCCGCCTGAAAGACGTTGTGGCCGAGCTGCTGGAAAAGGGTATGAACTCGCCGGTGACATCACCACCGTCTCAAGGCGGCGCAGCCGGCGCAAAGCAGGTCGAAATTAGTTCAGAGACCGGCTTGCCCCTGATCCGCAGCCCTGCCGATCCGCCCATCGCCAGGCTGAGCACAGAGGAGGTTTACGCGCTCATGCACCGAGCCGAACAAGAAGAAGATCTGGAAAGCGTGCAGCGTGGCTTCGAGTCTCGGTGACGTCAGTTTCTGGTTGGCGCTGATTTTTGCGCGCCATCCGCACCACGCCGCCTCGGTGCGTTGGTGGTCGGCTCACGACGCCTCCGCAGGGATGGTGTTTTGTCGGGTTACGCAAAGCGCGTTTCTGCGCATCTCGACCGGGCGTGCCTTTTTGACGGCACTTGCGCTGGCCGAGCGCACCACCGAAGAGGCCTGGCAAACTTACGAGCTGATCCGGCGGGATGGGCGGGTAAGCTTTGCGCAGGAGCCGGCCGGTATCGAAGCGGTGTGGAAACGTTTATCGTGTCGCAACACCCGCTCCCCGAATCTCTGGACCGATGCCTATCTTGCCGCTTTTGCCATCGCCGCCGGCTACCGCCTCGTTACCTTCGATCGCGGCTTTCGGCAATATGAGGCGGATGGCCTTGAGCTGGAGCTGCTTGCGCCCTGATACGCGCTGCCACGCTTGGCCAGGGAAAGCCTGCGGCCTCGAAGCGTTCAGGCCGCAAGCCCGCTGTGGCGCAGCAGCGGCTCGATGCTCGGCTTGCGGCCGCGGAAGGCCTCGAACAGCGCCATGGTGTCCTCGGAGCCGCCTTTCTCCAGAATGCTCTCGAGGAAGGCACGGCCGGTCTGCGGATTGAAAAGCCCCTCCTCTTCGAAGCGCGCGAAGGCATCCGCGGACAGCACTTCCGCCCACTTATAGCTGTAATAGCCGGCGGCGTATCCGCCCGCGAAGACGTGCGCGAAGTTGCATGGGAGGCGGTTGAACGCCGGGGGTTTCAGCACGGCTACGCGCTCGCGGACCTCGTCGAGCAGTTGGTAGATCCGGACTGCGGTGGGTGGCTGCGGCTCCAGGTGCAGGCGAAAATCGAACAAGGCGAGCTCGAGCTGGCGCACCATCTGCATAGCCGACTGGAAATTGCGCCCCGCCTTGAGCGACTCGAAGAGCTCGGTGGGCAGCGCCGCTCCGCTTTCGTAGTGGCGGGCGAACAGCTCCAGCGCCGGGCGCTCCCAGGCCCAGTTCTCCATGAACTGGCTGGGCAACTCGACTGCATCCCAGGGCACACCGTTGATGCCCGAGACGCTGGGCCAGTCCACCCGGGTCAGCATATGGTGCAGGCCGTGGCCGAATTCATGAAATAAGGTCAGGACCTCCTCATGGCTGAGCCGGGCCGGGGCCTCTTGCGCTGGCGGGGTGAAGTTACAGGTCAGGTAGGCGACCGGAGTTTGTACACCTTCAGCCCTTCGCCAGCGCACCCGGCATTCGTCCATCCAGGCCCCGTCGCGCTTGTTCGCCCGGGCATAGAGATCCGTGTAGAACTGCCCGCGCAGTACGCCCTCGGCATCGCGGATTTCATAGAAGCGTACGTCGGGATGCCAGGTTTCGACCCCGCCGTGCGCGGCGATGTGGATCCCGTAGAGACGCTCGACGATGGCGAATAAGCCGGCCAATACGCCATCGATCGGGAAATACGGGCGCAAGTCTTCGGCCGAGAGCCGGAATCGGCTTCGGCGCAGCTGCTCGGAGTAAAATCCGATATCCCAGGCCTCGAGCGAGTCGAGCCCGTAAGTGTCACGGGCGCAGCGTTGCAGCTCGGTAAATTCGGTGAGCGCTTGCGGGCGGCTGCGCTTCGCCAGATCCTCCAGAAACTCCAGGACCGCATCGGTGCTCGGCGCCATCTTGGTCTGCAGGGAGAGCTCGGCGTAATTGCGCAGGCCCAGCAGGTGGGCTTGCTCGCTTCGCAGCGCGAGAATCTCCTCCATGACGGGGTGATTGTCCCAGCGATGCGCATCGGGGCCGGCGTCGGAGGCGCGCGTGTTCCAGGCCTCATAGAACTCGCGGCGCAGCGTGCGGTCCTCGGCGTAGGTCATAACGGCATGGTAGGTCGGGAAATCCAGCGTCAGCCGCCAGCCTTGCTCGCCGGCGCGTGCGGCGGCCTGTCGGGCCATGTGCCGAGCCGCCTCCGGTAGGCCGGCCAGCTGCGCCGGATCGGTGATCAGCTTGTGCCAGTTGTTGGTGGCATCGAGCAGGTTGTCCTCGAACCGCGCGGCCAGCTCGGCGAGGCGCTGCGCGTTCGCCTTGAACCGTGCTTTCTCCCGCGCCGGCAGCGCCACGCCGGCAAGGCGAAAGTCTCGCAAGGCATGGTCGATGGTCTGTTGCTGCCCTCGGTCGAGCCAGCTGAACGCGGCACTGTCCCGGAGGGTGCCGAGCGCGCGGAAGAGCCGTTCGTTTTGCGCGAGCTCGGTGTAGTATTCGGAAAGCTTGGGTAGGCAGGCATTGTAGGCCGCACGCAAAGCCTCGTTGTTGACCACGGCATTCATATGAGCGATCGGCGACCAGGCCTTACGCAAGCGGTCGTTGATCGCCTCCAGCGGCTCGACCAGATTTTCCCAGGTGGGCTGGGGGGTGGCACTGGCGAGGATCGCCTCGACCTGCCGGCGGTTGTCGGCGAGGATCTCATCGATGGCCGGCACGATGTGCTCGGGGCGGATGGCGGTGAACCGGGGGAGGCCCTCGGTATCCAACACGGGGTTACTCATGGCCACGGCTTTGCTCGCTCGGAAGTGAATTCGGTATCTTACTCGATCGTTTCCCATTTTCCCCAGCGGAGGTGGAACTGCAAATGGCGAGGCACTTCGATCTGATCTGTATCGGCGGCGGCAGCGGCGGTATCGCTGCGGCGCGACGGGCGGCAAGCTACGGCGCGCGCTGCGCGGTGGTCGAGCAGGCACGGCTCGGCGGGACCTGCGTCAATGTGGGCTGTGTGCCGAAAAAAATCATGTGGAATGCCGCCCACACAGCCGAGGTGATCGAGCGGGCCGCCGATTACGGCTTCCGCCTGCAAGTCTCCGGGCACGATTGGGCCGGGTTGGTCGAGCGGCGGGAGGCCTACATCGAGCGGCTGAACGCGATCTATCGGCGCAATCTGGAGCGCTCCGGCGTCGAGCTCTATGAAAGTCGCGCCCGTTTCATCGATCCCTATACGTTGGATCTGGGTGACGAGCACGTAACGGCCGAGCGCTTCATCATCGCGGTGGGTGGTCACCCCACGATCCCCGATCTGCCCGGTGCGGAGCTCGGTATCGACTCCGATGGTTTTTTTGCCTTGCAACGACGTCCCGAACGCGTCGCCGTGGTTGGAGCCGGCTACATCGCGGTAGAGCTCAGCGGCGTGCTCCGGCAGCTGGGCAGCCGGGTCTCGCTGTTCTTTCGTAGGGACTATCCCTTGCGCCACTTCGATCCCATGATCCGAACGGCCTATGTCGAGGCCGCGCAAGCCGATGGCATCGAGCTCGCTAGTGGCTTTGTCCCGGCAAGCCTCGAGCAGGCGGCCGACGGGCTTTGCTTGCGTGCTGCAGACGGTCGCTGCGCGGGCGGTTTCGAGCAGGTGATCTGGGCGGTGGGGCGCGATCCGAATACGAACGGGCTGGGGTTGGAGGCGGCGGATGTGGAACTGGCTGCGGACGGCATTATCCCCGTAGATCAGTGGCAAGCCACCAATCAGCCCCATATCTTTGCGATCGGCGACGTGACAAGGGTGTTTCCGCTTACGCCGGTGGCGATCGCCGCCGGTCGGCGCCTGGCGGATCGGTTGTGGGGCGGGCAAAGGGGGCGTTATTTGCCCTACGAGATGATCCCTTCGGTGGTGTTTACGCATCCGCCTTTTGGTGCGGTCGGCCTGACCGAGGAGCAGGCGCGGCAGCGCTACGGTGCCGACCTCAAGATCTACACGACCCGGTTCGTGCCGCTCGAGCTGGCGCTCTCCGAGGATAAACGGCACAGCGCCATGAAGCTCGTTTGCACGGGCGAGCAAGAGCGCATCATCGGCGCGCATCTATTCGGCGCGGGGGTCGATGAGATGCTGCAGGGCTTTGCGGTCGCGATTCGGATGGGCGCGACCAAGCGTGATTTCGATGATACGGTCGCCATCCATCCCACCAGCGCCGAAGAGCTGGTTACCCTGACTTAGAGCGTGTTATGAGCTTGCGGCCACGGCCATTATTCGAGCGACTACTGGCCGCATGAGCACGGCAAAGACCAGGGAATGCAGACCGCTCAAGACCGTGGGCAAGCGCTCGTAGTCTCTGGCGCGCCGGCGAAACCGCGCCAGCCATCCGAAACTGCGCTTCACCACCCAGCGTCGAGGCAACAGTACGAACCCTCTCTTGGCTTCACACGCTCTAAGCTGATCGGTGACTAAGATTCACCCGATGCCGCTATGCTCGCTGACACGGAAGCGAACTGGCCCTGCTTGGGCTTATCGACCCGCCGCGCGATAAGACCGTCGCAGGAGCGTGCGATTGCCGTGCAGCTTGGGCATCCGCGTTCCGCGTTAAGAGGATCATGGAGTTCACGCCGCTACGGCCCGCGCAATCGCCCCACAGCTCGGGCGGGAAAAACCACCGCCACGTCGCGGCCGCTCAGGCACTAGAAGCCCCTGACGAACTGGCGCTGGCGTGACAGACCGAGGTCTTCGCGCGCACTACTCCGGAGCACAGGTTACGCCCGGTACAGATCCTGCCAGTTGAAGATGCCGTCGTAGCCGTGACAGGCGACGGTATGAACGATGTGCCTGCGCTCAAACGGGTCGACATCGGCATTGCCATGAGCCGCAAAGGCACCGCCGCCGCCAAGAAAGCTCATCTAGCGGAGACTTGGATGGACGATTCGGCCACAAGCAGCGGCATCCACCGGCCCAGCACGGCGACGTTACCCCGCTTTAGATTTCTCTATTGCGCTGGCGTAGAACAGACGGTGAAGCGGAGAAGCATAGGATAAGAGGCTATGTTGCTCACCGTGAGCTGGCCGCCAGCAGCACCTTGATGGCTTTCTCCCTAGCGGCTTGCGAGAATACGTCATAGGCCTGCTCCATCTCATCGAGTGGGAATCTGTGGGTGACCAAACCGGCGGCCTCGACACCGCCGGCCTCGAGGATTTGCATCAGCACCGGAATAGTGTTCGTGTTAACCAGCCCGGTGCGCAGGGTGACATTCTTGATCCAGAGATCCTGCAAGTGGAGCTCGACGCTGCGCCCGTGCACACCGATGTTAGCGATGTGACCGCCCGGGCGGACGATGCGCTGACAGACATCGAAGCTCTCGGGTATCCCTACGGCCTCCATGGCCACATCCACACCCTCGCCGCTGGTTAACGCCATGACGGCGTCCACGGGGTCGCGGGTAATGATGTCAGTGGCGCCGAGCCGGCGGGCCATCACGAGCCGGTTCTCGTCCGGGTCGATCATGATGATCCGTGCCGGCGAATAGAAACGTGAAGTCAGCAGCGCCGCAAGCCCGATAGGGCCCGCGCCGACGATTGCGACGGTATCGCCGAGACCGACAGCCCCGTTTAGCGCACCGATCTCGTGGCCAGTGGGAAGTATATCGCTCAACATAACCGCCGCGGCGGGATCCATGCCCGGGGGCAGTCGGTGCAGGCTGTTATCTGCATGGGGGATGCGCACGTGCTCCGCCTGAGTGCCATCGATCCGGTGGCCGAGTATCCAGCCGCCGTCGCGGCAGTGGGCGTACATGCCGCGCTTGCAGTAATCACAGTGCCCGCAGGCCGTGATGCAGGAAATGAGGACCGGATCGCCGACTTTGAAATTGGCGACACCCGTACCGACCTCCTCAACGAGGCCGACTCCCTCGTGGCCGAGAGTGCGGGTGGGCTCGACCGTGGGTACATCGCCTTTGAGGATGTGCAGGTCGGTTCCGCAGATGGTGGTGTGGGTGATCCGGATCACGGCGTCTGTTGGCTTTTCAAGCGCGGGCCGGGGCTTCTCATCCCATGCACGATTGCCAGGACCGCGGTATACGAGTGCTTTCATGGTGGATCAGCCTCCGTCGTCAGTGACGGCCCAGCGTAGCCGCGTGGCTTGAGAAGAGGGGGGGCGATATCGCGCCGCCTACCCAGTTCGCGTGGGTTTCCCGACGGACTGAGCATGCCACAGTTAGAGGCATTCTGGCAGGCCGTGCTGAAGAATAGAATATGGGTACGCGGGCAGCCTCACAGCTAGCGTTCCATGCCATCACTATGTACCCCATCGGCCGAGTTGCTAGCCGAGCTCGGCATGACCGCCCGCGCGCGATCCGCTTCTATGAGAATCAAGGGCTGCTCAGATCGCACCTGACGGGACAACCGCGCATTTACCACGGGTGAGTGTGGAGGCTACTTTCGCCATAGCCGCATGCTTGCGCATCACTACCGTGCGAGCCCGCCACGAATGAGTTGATCCTCGTCCTCAACTGCGGCTTCTCCAGCATCAAGTTTGCGCTGTTCGACGCCAGCCGCACGCTGCTCGACCGCAAGCCGCTCTGGAGCGGCAAGGTCGATAGCATCACAGGATCCGAGCCGACCTTCGGCGAAACGGGTGTTGAACCGACGTTGATCGCGCTCGATCCCGGCGCCTTATTGTATCTGATGGAGGTCGACATCCAGTGTATTTTCCCCGCATCCTTGGTGATTGAAGGACAGGATGTTAGCGAACGCCTTTCCCCGCCTCCCGACAGCTTTCCAGCAAATCCGTGGGCCTTTCCAGGCGGTCGAATGCACCCGCGCGGTATCGGTCAGCACACCGTCCAAGTCGAAGGCGGCGCCATCGAAGCGATCGCAAGAAATGATGACGATATCACGGTGATTGATCGGTTAGGCCTCCGAAGGCTCCGGGTGACCAGCCCGGCCTGTCGCGCGTGCAAAGACCTTGCTCAATTTGCGCAGCCACAGCACAGAGTTTGCCACCGCTGCACAGTAGAGCCAATCGCCAAGACTCAAGCTCATGGTCGAGAAGGCTTGCTGCAGAAATGGCGCATATACCACCGCCACTGGCAACAACGGCAACAGAACCGCTGCCCACAGCCATCCGGCATCCTCTCGAGCGTTCCAACCCTGCGCGAGCCCGACTGCCTCAATAGCCTCTCCCGGCAAGACAGGAAATCATCGCTATTCGCGGGGCGCTGTTAGTTGCCGAGCCTGCGAGCGAGGAACCGGGCGCGGCCCCACCGAGTCTATTATTGCACTCGGCAGCGATCACAGGGTGATCACTGCCCCTGGAGAGTTGCCGACGATGACCCAAGGCGCAATCTGAAAGATGAGCGCAGGCACGCAGCGGCCGGTTGGAGGGCAGGCGGATGAGCGAAGTGGCGACTCAGACTGAACAAACGGGGGGGCTGGCAAAGGAGGAGCTATCGCGAATGGATGCCTACTGGCGCGCAGCGAATTACCTCTCGGTCGGCCAGATTTATTTGCTTGATAATCCGCTTTTGCGCCAGCCGCTCAAGCCCGAGCATATCAAGCCGAGGCTTCTAGGGCACTGGGGCACAGCGCCTGGGCTCAATCTCATTTATGTCCATCTCAATCGGGTCATCAAGAAGTACGACCTCGACATGATCTACGTGACCGGCCCCGGTCACGGTGCGCCAGGCCTCGTTGCGAACGTCTACCTGGAGGGGACCTATAGCGAGATTTACCCGCACGTTTCGCAGGATGCGGACGGCATGAAGCGGCTGTTCAAGCAGTTCTCTTTTCCGGGCGGGATCCCTAGCCATACCGCACCGGAGACACCGGGCTCCATCCACGAAGGCGGGGAGCTCGGTTATTCACTGTCACACGCTTTCGGAGCCGTGTTCGACAACCCGGATCTGATTGTCGCCTGTGTTGTCGGCGACGGCGAAGCAGAAACCGGTCCTCTCGCCACGGCATGGCACTCGAACAAATTCCTCAATCCGATATCCGACGGCGCGGTCCTGCCGATCCTGCACCTGAACGGCTATAAGAAGCTGTCTGGGTAAATGTTATGCGCATTTTGCGAGCATGAGGCGCAGCATAGCGATTCGCACCATGTTTTCGGCTGTGAGCGGCAGAATTTCGTAGTCCTTGGACAGGCGGCGGTAATTGC